>JAAYTR010000223.1 GCA_012523685.1 Clostridiaceae bacterium
AAAATAAGATACTAATAAAGTAATATAACCACTAAAATAAGCGGAATCCAAATTCATAGAATCCGCTTTATTGCTTTGGTCGGAGTGTTCTTATAGGACTTTTTTACGAAACACTGATAAACAGATGGTTTAATAGCAGTCTGGAAGCAGTATTTACTAGTAAATAAAATAGTTATTATGACTATATCCAGCAATCATTGCCTTTCAGAATGACATTTGTTCATATGATTCACTGCTACTCGGTGTGAAAGCTGTTACCACCTGTAATTGTATAGTATTTGCATACACCGTCGATCTCTATTACTTGAACCAAGCCGTTGATAAAACAGAAACTTGCATCCTGTGGTATTACAATATTGGCAGTTACTGCTCCGGTATTAGAGAGTACAATTAGTGTTGTATCTTCCGAGCGGAACATGTAGTGTCCAATGCTATCAAATAAAAGTTTCCCATCAAAGCTTGGATCAAATTCATATATTTTTTTGCCGATTTCGTCAAACAGGTTGTAAGGCTCTTCCGAATTCTTCCGGGCAAGAATTTGTTTACCTGGCGTTAAGCTTAGGGTTTCGTATTCAGGAGGCAGAATTACTTTTCCGTCCACCCGAATTACGCCATTTTGATCAGGAAGATAATTATTTGATTCATCCATACGACGCGGCCTTGTAACCACCATAAGATCTCCTACCATTTCATACGGTAGGATGTATTTCTCAGAGTCCATAATGATGTATTTCTCAGAGTCTGTAATAATTGTTTTCTTCTCGCCATCTGTAGAACATAACAGGTATTTAGTTTCACCACTTTGAGCCACTTTCGATACGATCGCTACGCCCTTATAGAAATCGCCGCCCAACCAAAACCATTCTTCATCGGAAGTAATAGTTTTTCCGTTTCTGTCCAGATAGTAACATCGTTTACTGAAACCATCAATTGCCCGGATAATTCCATCATTGAAGCTTCTTGCACCACCGCCTTTGAAATCTCCTGTCAACCATTTCCCGTCAGGCAGGCTAAACAGAACCTTCTCATAACCGCCTACATACAAAGTATTGCCAAAAAAATGGGGAGGCGTTTTTTCAGCGCTTCTTTCGGACAAAAGTTCTCTTAATTCATCGACTTCTATCACATGGTTTTCGTCACGGTCTATTACAAGATGTGCATCAGGTTCATCAGGCAAAGATACAATTCCGTATTGGCCATTCCATTCGCTTGCATAAGCGTATTTGGGTTCAATTGCGAAGGTTCCATTTTGGTTAATATATCCCCATAAATAGATGCCTTCCTCATTTTTTACTGACATTGGATATAAAGACTCCTGCTCCCTTGCCCCATTCTTTATTGTATTATATAGTCTGAGAATAGTAACATATGTCTCCTGGCGGGTATAAAAACTGACCGGATGAAACCTGTTCATTTTGTCGCCTACCATGATGCCGTAGGCATAAGCCGTATATACCGGCTCTTTTGCCCAAGCAGGGAACCATGCTGCATCGTCAAAAACATGGGGAAGAGCATGATACTCACCAGTAAGAGAAGCAGTGCGCATGAGCATTGCAGCGGCCTCACCCCTTTTTATTTCTCCGTATGGGTTGAATATCCCTTTGCCGTCGCCAAATACAATCCCTAGTTCATTGGCGGCAAGGATATAAGGATCCTGTGTATCGGTAAATACCGCCCTATCAGGTGTTAATCCTCTTTGACTCAGAATGTCTTCTATTGTCGTTTCATAAATTTTTTCAAGCAGTACTACTGTAAGTCTGCAAAATTCAGCGCGCGTAATATTTTTAGTATAATCTGCCTGCATGTCAGATGGAATTAACCCAAGGTCAATGGCCTCACTCACTTCTTTTTCTGCCCAAGAAGAAATCGTTGATGCTCCAAATGCTGTAGGTATATAGCAGAATAACATAGCTAAAACTATGGTGATACAAAGTAGGCTTTTTTTGTTTTTTAACATACCCATCACAACACCTTTCATTAATATCTTATAAGCCTTATATGTTCAATATAATTATTTAGCCCAAGTATCGTATATATTTATGAACCCCTCACCCTCATCATGAACTTTACGAGAAATCTCAATAAAATTATTGCAAAAATCTAAAATTGGCCTTGTTTTAGGCATAAAAATATAACTGCTAAGTAACTATCATAAGTTTACCATTATTATGATATGCATAAATAATCGATATGCCCATTATTATGCAAGATCACGATGTTCCTCCTTGTCTTTGACTAAGAAGAAGTTTTTGAATGTCCGGTCCTCCTCCAATGCTATAGGAATACAGTTATAAGTTATTCT
>JAAYTR010000224.1 GCA_012523685.1 Clostridiaceae bacterium
AATACTGCACTATATAAAATAATTGTATAATAGGCTAACAAAAATGACAGAAATATGGTAATATTATTATTGCCTTTAAAATATGGTACCGTTTTTACCGTCGCTTCTTTTAGACGGTCATATTTATGTCAATAATCTGACATTATCATAGAATTACTATTTGATTTAACCTAACAGAAAGGAGATCTTCGTGCAGTTTTTACTTTTAGGTGTTATATTTATTCTTGCGCTTTTTGCCATCCATTTTTCCAACAAGCGTGGTATACCCGCGTTATTGTTATTTATTGTGCTTGGAATGGTCTTCGGCGCCATAGGTCTTGAGTTCGAGGATTTCAAATTTTCTTATAACTTTTCTACCGTTGCACTCATGGTCATAATGTTTTATGGAGGATTCGGTACTAATTGGAATATGGCAAAACCTGTCGCAAAAGAAGCCATCATACTTAGTTCACTTGGTGTTGTGGCTACTGCCCTGATTACAGGTCTGTTTTTGCATTACGTATTAGAGTTTAAATTATTGGAAGGTATGCTCATTGGCTCTATCGTTGGTTCGACTGATTATGCCAGTGTTTCAAATATATTGCGTTCAAAAAATCTGAACTTAAAATACAATACGGCCCCGTTACTTGAACTCGAAAGCGGATCTAACGACCCTACCGCCTATACCATGACAATGGTATTCTTAGCTTTAATTACAGGCTCGAAAGTTTCAGCTCCTATTCTGATTCTATCCCAGATGGCCTTTGGAATTGCTATGGGGTTTATTTTTGCATATATTATTGGAAAACTGATTAAAAAGCTTCCGATTGAAGCAGACGGACTTTATGCCGTCTTTATGGTTTCCGCCATGCTTATTACATATTCTGCAACAGATTATCTTGGTGGCAATGGTTACCTCGCACTCTATATTCTGGGTATTTATCTTGGTAATATGGAATTTAAGGGTAAACGTGATATTGTATTTTTCTTTGACGGTTTCACTCAAATTATCCAGATTGGTCTGTTTTTTATCCTGGGCCTTTTGTCCGACTTTACAAAATTCATATATACATTACCAATATCATTTGCAATCTTTGCATTTATGGCCATAATTGCGCGTCCGGCAGCAGTATATGGACTCATGTTGCCGTTTCGGCTTAAACGAAATCAGCTAAATATTATTTCGCTGGCAGGAATTCGTGGTGCTGCTGCTATTGCCTTTGCTATATTGGCTATAAATGGCGGCACAGGTTTCTCGGTGGATATTTTCCATATAGTATTTGGTATATGTGTATTTTCTTCGCTGGTTCAAGGCTCTTTAATGCCGCCTGCGGCAAAAAAGTGGGATATGCTTGATCCAAACGATACTGTTTTGAAGACCTTCAACTACTATCAGAATAAAGCAGAGATTGGGTTTCTGGAAACAAAAATTCACCCCGAGAGCAGTCTAATAGGCAGCCAGGTAAAAGATTTGAACCTCACCTTTGACTTTATCGTGGCCAAGATTGAACGAAATGGCGAAACAATTGTACCGAGGGGGCATGTTACTTTACAGGAAAATGACGTAATTGTCTTAGGCGGTGAAGTACACTTTGATGAAAGCGGGCAGGATCTTATAGAATTTACCATTCCCAAAGGTCACCAATGGGCAGATAAATATATAAAAGACCTGGATCTGCCACATGACCGCCTGGTCGTGATGATACAGCGGGAAGGCAGTCATGTCATTGTTCCAGCCGGAGATACTATGCTTTTAGAAGATGATAAAGTTATTTTGCTTAAAACAGAGCATAAATCTGAATAGTTGTTTGCATAACATTCCCACTACAGCATAAACTCACGGAAGAACTATGTTGAAGAATTAATCTTTCCATCATCAAGAAAATCCTTGGCCAGATCATACCATTCCTGGACTAACCTTCGTAAATGTTCTTCCGTGAAGAACATTTTGAACCACGACGGTAAATACTTATAAACTATTCTGACAACAAAATCAAATTTAAGTGTGCCGTCCTGGTCAGAAAATGTTCTTTCGGCCAATAACATAGTTTGATATGCAAATTCCCGCACTTTTACCCATTGCCTGGTTATAGTCAAATAGATAATATAAGCTGCAACACCTGCTAAAGCAAGCAATACCAGCCAATTTTCTGATATGAAATCTAAGAACATACAGACACGCTTCCGGTATAATAGTTCTTATTTACCATATGCAAGAAAAAAGAAAACTTGATTAATAATTCAATCTAAAGGCTCATTTCTTTCCATATTGCTATTATCTATTATGTTCGTGTCTTTATACCGTTGCGGTGGTATATGTCCCGTTGCTTTACTTTGGACAAAAATACAAAACCAAGGATGAACATTATCCCGCCAAAAATAAATAAATAAGCCTGACTCCTTAATATATCCACTGTCAGTCCGTAAAGTATCGGGCTGACAATACTGGCAGCAAAGGTAAATACATAGTAATATCCTGTATATAGTCCTGTATGCCCTTTTGGCGCCATTTCAGCTACTGCAGGATATGCATTTGTAGTTAATAGCGACCAGCCAACTCCACTGATTCCCAGTAGCACTGTTAGAAAAGTATGCTCCTTAAGCATAAAAATAATTAAAAATGAACCTACAACAACTGCATTACCTATCAACATAGATTTTTTTCGGCCTATTTTTCCGCCTGCAAGTCCTGCCGGAAATGCACAAATCATAAATAAAACAGCCATTGGCGCAAGCATTTGGGTAGCATCCCCGGGAAGTATACCAAATTTTTCCTGACAATACAGGGTAAAAAACGCATTTATACATTCAAATCCACAGTACCAGAAGAAAACCGTCATAAGCATATACAAAAGTGATGGAGTCCTTGATATTGCAGATGGCTGACCATTTTTCCCAAACAGGAATCCTGTATCCACCTTTTCGGAATCATCAGCATCATCAGCTGAATATGGCTCATCAGGCTCTTTATGAAAAATAAATAGTATTATTAATGCAGCTATCATAATAGCGCCGCCTAATAAAAAAGGAAATTTGTAATTGATATTAAACAATTTCCCGCCTAAGGAAAACGCTATAATAGTACCTAATCCACCCATTGCAGTTATTATACCATTGGCACGGCTTCTTAATCCGGCCGGTGTAGCATCCGGCATCAGAGCTGTAGCAGGTGCCCTGTACATGCTCATAAAAAAGTTCATGCCGATTACCGAAACCATCAATATTATCAGACGAATATCAAATGGAAACAGAGAACCAATTTCGTTGTAAAACGGTATTAGCGAAAAGAAAATAGCTGCTAGAGGAATACCCGCAAGAATAAAAGGCATCCTGCGTCCGAACCTTGTCCTGGTCTTATCACTCAGATTCCCAAAAAACGGTTGAAATATTAACCCAAAGAAATTGTCCAGCGTCATAATTACGCCCAATACTGTTGAGCTTTTAATTAGTCCACTGATCTCTTCGCTCCCAATGAGGAAAATCGGTACAAAAGTATTATATATTGTCCATGCCAGACTGATAGTAAAAAATGCAAGACTGATAACAAAGGTCTTTGCAATATTAAGCTTCATACAGACTCCCTTGATGTTTAAAGAAAATCAGGCTCTGAGCTGTTTGCAAAGAACCATTTCTCTTTCGTTTTTTGTCAGAAATAATACTATCATAACTTGTAAG
>JAAYTR010000225.1 GCA_012523685.1 Clostridiaceae bacterium
CTTTTTCTTGAAACTGTAATAAAAAGTATCTTAAATAACTTTTTGTTCGGGTATGCATCCTATTATTCATCCCGAACCTTTGATGCCTGGTCACCGCTTTATTATTTGCAGGCTTTTTATAGAGGCTTCCAGAACGATAAGGGAAATATAACAGCCATCGCAGGATATCTTATTGCAGGCATCATTTTCTTAGTGGCGAGCTACTTCTTGTACAAGAAACGGCACATGGAGGTTGCCACTGATGTAATCAGCTATTCATTCGTTAAGCCTGTTTTTAAATATGGTGTCGCTTTTTGTTCTGCAGCACTTATAGGAAGCATTATTGTAAGTATTCTTAATGTACACCAAAATCTCGTGGCATATATTATTACTTACCTCATTGGCGGCTTCATCGGTTATTTCTCAGCAGAGATGCTAATGCGTAAAACATTTAAAGTTTTTAAGACATATAAAGGGTATATTGTATTTGCGCTTATCCTGTCTCTGTTTCTTTGCAGTATCAATTTTGACCTGTATGGTTATGAGCGCAGGATACCTCATTATAGCGAAGTGGAAATAATGTGTTTAAACACATATCTTGATTCCTCTGTAAGAATTGCATTAAGGCCTGAGGACTATGACCCTGAAATGCATAGTTATCTTATACCGACCCATGAATATTCCGGCAAATTTAGAAATGAACCGCCAAGAGTTCTTAGCGATGAACATATTAAGGAGCTTCGGGAATCTATTCCTGGAATCTTTGATAATTATGAGGTTATTACAAAAGTTCGGCAGATCCATTCCTATATTGTAGAAAATGAAAACCTCTTTAAAGAAAACGAGAAGCTCATGCATAAGGATATCACGGGGCAGCAGGCTGATCTGTTTAAAAACAGAAATCTATATTTCATTTATAGACTTGAGGATGGCTCATTCCTTGAGAGGCAATATAGTTTGCTGACATATCAGGATAATACTGAGCTTGATAAACTGTTGAGAGAATACCTCGCTTTACCTGGTGTAAGAGAAAGCTATATGCCTGTTTTATCCAAAAATGCAGATGACATTCAAAGTGCTTATGTAAGTTTTGAGACAAAGGACGGCCATTATCAGGACTTTGAAATAACAGAGGATATGCAGGGTTTCTTAGATGTATACAAAAAAGACATCCTTGCAGAGGATTCTTTGAAAAGCATGTTTAGAGAAAGTGAGCCATATGACTACGATGTATATGTCAGAATCGACTTTAAAAATGAGCTTTTAAACAGAACGGGGGCCCACAGTAACAGACTTTACAATCAATTTGAAAACACCATGAATTATCTTGTTGATAAAGGGATAATTAAGCTCGAAGACCTTATGGAATCAGAATATAATCTTAAGTACTCCCCTGCCGCAATAGCCATTCCAAGATAAGGGTAAAACAGAGTCATTCTGAGCTTCAGCGAAGAATCTTTGTGTTAACGTATAAGATCCTTCGACTCCGCTTCGCTCCGCTCAGGATGACAGGATGGGGCTGCGCAGCGCTCAGGATGACGTTTAGGGGTGCTGCGTTCCTTTTAGGGTGACACCTGGTACAACGTAATCAAGCGGCGTGGCTGCTGTGATTTAAAGCGGAGCATGGATCTAAGTAGCGAGCGCGACTAGAAACAGGATGTTGGAAATAGAGTGCTAAATCGCAGCAGTCTACAGCCGCTAAACTTGTATACGCATCTTTTATGACAATGGGGACAATTAATATGCTCTTCCCCAGTAAACCATATGTTTGGCTTCTTTTTGGCAGCATACACATTTATCTGAGATCTGCTCCTGTTCAAAAGGAATACAACGGGCTGTAGCTGCCATTCTGTCTTTAATAGTGATCTCACACTCTTCATTACCGCAGTACATAGCTTTTACAAAGCCGGGTGTTTCATTAAGGATTTTTTCCATTTCATCCATGTTAACAGCAGTAAATGTCTTTGCATTTCTCATTTCGAGAGCTTTATTGTATAAAGCAGCCTGTACGTCATCAAGCACTTCCGGAATCCTTGTTTCAAGCTCATCCATTGATACAAAAAGCTTCTCTCTGTTAAGACGCTTAACCAATACAACCTGATTCTTCTGAATATCCTTTGGTCCAACTTCCAGACGCAGAGGAACTCCGCGCATTTCGTGTTCGGAGAACTTCCATCCTGGCATTTTATCAGAATCATCAATTTTGACACGGCACACCTTAGATAGTCTTTCTTTAAGCTCATATGCTTTTTCCAGAACACCCTCCACCTGTTGTTGAACAGGAACAATTACAAGCTGTGTAGGAGCAATTCTCGGTGGAAGAACCAGACCTGAGTCGTCACCGTGAACCATAATAATAGCGCCTATAATACGGGTACTCATACCCCAGGAAGTCTGATGTACATACTTTAATTGATTATCTTTATCCAGATACTGAATTCCGAATGCCTTTGCAAATCCGTCTCCGAAATTATGGGATGTGCCTGATTGAAGCGCCTTACCGTCATGCATAAGACTTTCAATTGTATAAGTTGCATTTGCTCCGGCAAACTTTTCTCTTTCTGTTTTTTGGCCCTTTATGACCGGAATTGCCAGTACTTCTTCACAAAAAGAAGCATATACGTTCAACATTTTAATTGTCTCTTCCTGGGCTTCTTCAGCTGTTGCATGAGCGGTATGGCCTTCCTGCCATAAGAATTCAACAGAACGGAGGAATGGACGGGTTGTCTTTTCCCATCTGACAACCGAGCACCATTGATTGTATAGCTTTGGAAGATCTCTGTATGATTGGATTATATCTTTGTAGTGGTCGCAAAACAGTGTTTCTGATGTAGGACGGACGCATAGCCTTTCAGCCAGCTGTTCACTGCCACCATGAGTTACCCATGCTACCTCAGGGGCAAAGCCTTCAACATGATCCTTTTCCTTCTGAAGAAGACTTTCGGGTATAAACATAGGCATATATACGTTTTCGTGGCCTGTTTCCTTGAATCGTCTGTCCAGTTCTTTCTGTATTGATTCCCAAATTGCATAGCCATAGGGACGAACTATCATACATCCCTTTACACCTGAGTATTCCACCAGGTCGGCTTTCTTTACAATATCGGTATACCACCTGGCAAAATCCTCATTCATAGAAGTTATTGCTTCAACAAATTTTTTGTTCTGTGCCATAAAATTTCCTCCAAAA
>JAAYTR010000226.1 GCA_012523685.1 Clostridiaceae bacterium
CCACTCATATCCATAACTATGTATTTGACATTGTGCCGGTCTTTGTACTTTGAAAAGTATCCGTATAAGTCCTCAGTCTTTCGGTTAGGAAGAATATCTAATACTTTTTTATGTTCAGGATCGGTGATAATACATTGAAATTTTTCTCCACCTGCATTTCCCCTAAATTCGTCCACTGAGACAACTCTTGGAAGACTTTTGTTTGAGTATTTTATGTGATCAAATATCCTTGTAGCCGTCGTTGATGAAACATTTGCTGTCTTAGCCACATCTTTTATGGAATGAACTGTTCTAAAGGAATCAAGAATATTTGCGATTAAACGACTGGTTATTCTATGATACCTTGGAAGGAACGATATTTGCTCATAAAACCTTTTTTTACACGACGGGCATACATATCGTCTTTTCCTTAGATGTAGAATTGTGTGGCTCCCGAATGAAGAAATATCTCTAATCTTTTGGATTCGGTAATCATGGATTTTATCGGTGCTGCAATTGCAACGGGGACAGCTATGGATTTTTCTCGGCATCATTAGGTTAATATCCAGTTGGTTATCTTTTCTTTCAACTGAAATTACAATTACATCTTTCAATCCTATCAATTCTTGCATATAATTTGTATAGAGCATGATTTGAATCTCCTTTCAAATGTAGTGTGAGCAACTTCATTTTACTTGAGATTTCAACTTCATGCTCGTTTTTTTAAAAAAATGTTGGAGCACTAAATATTTAATCCCTTAGTACCCCAACATTTATTATAGAACCTTAAGAAAACGCAAAAAAGTGGGTTGATAACCCACTTTTTTTATATTTTTGCTATCGTTCACTTCTCCAGTACAACCGCCTCTTTACCTTTAAGTTCCAGCCTGTGGCCCACACCGGTACCGGTCAGCATGTTTTTATACTGTTTATCGTTCATGGTTATCTCAACAGCATAATCATTATGATTCAATATGAATGTATATACCCTATGATCTTTATATCGTTGAGTAACCTCCACACCTTCCGGAACTTTAATTGGAGAGGAGATATCCCGTTCAGAGCATAAATGTTCAATAAATCCTCCAATAAAACTTTCCTCCGGATCTGAAGCAATATAGTAGGCCTTACCCTTTCCAAAGCTGTTTTCGGTCAGAACAGGCATTCCTGCATAAAAATCCTTTTCATAAACAGCTAAGGCTTTAGCTGTTTCCAAATGCAAAAGGTCACAAAGAAGGCCACATTTGTATTTCCCAGAAAGACTTCCAAATTCTTTTTCCATCACAATACTATTTTTTATTTCAGGGTAAAGCGCATCAGTCTCTTCAACCCAGATGCCAAGTACTTCTCGAAGCTCGCCCGGATAACCGCCCAAGGTAACAAGATCGTTTTCATCAACAAGCCCGGTAAAAAATGTCGCGACAAAGCATCCACCCTTTGATACAAAATTTTCTATGTTATTTGCAACATTAGGCTTTACCATATACAATACTGGAGCAACAACCAGACTATAATCTGATAAATCCGAATCAGGCCTGACTATATCAACAGGAATATTTAGATTATAAAAAGCCCTGTAGTATTTTTCAATTTGCTCAACATATCTTAAATGAATGCTGGGCCCGCTTGAAAACTCTATAGCCCACCAATTGTCCCAGTCAAACATAATGGCTGCTTTTGCTTTCAGGCGGGAACCTAAGATACTGTTTCCTAACTTTTTCAATTCCTCTCCAAGTTTTGCGCATTCTCTGAATACTCTGGTGTTTTCATGTCCTGCATGCTCAATAACAGCTCCATGATATTTTTCGCATGCTCCAAATGAACGTCTTAATTGAAAAAATAATACAGTATCGGCACCATGAGCTAAAGCCTGATAACTCCATAATGCCATAACACCCGGACGCTTTAAGCTGTTAAAAGGCTGCCAATTTTGTTGACTCGGGGTCTGTTCCATAAGCATAAATGGCTTCCCGGCCTTTAAGCCTCTCATTAGATCATGCCTTAAAGCAATGTTGCTCATATGATCGTTGGCGGAGGGATAATTGTCCCACGAAATAATATCTATATGTTCAGCCCACTTAAAATAATCAAGCGGCTTAAAAGTACCCATCATATTGGTTGTAATCTGTATGTCAGGCGTAATAGCCCTTATTGCTCTATACTCGCCCAAATAACATTCAAGGATGGAATCCGACATAAAGCGGTTGTAATCAAGAGCAATACCCTGAAAACACGTTGAGTCTCTGGGATATCCATCCCAAGTGTCCTTAAACATCTCGTTTAAATAAGAAGGAGGAACAATATCATCCCAATCATAAAGGGTATGGCCCCAAAAGCTCATATTCCACCTTTTGTTCACCTCTTCAATTGAGCCATATCGTTTCTTAGCCCATAGTCTGAATTCCCTAGCACAGTTTTCACAATAGCAGTAATTCCCGCCGTACTCGTTTCCGATATGCCAAACAAGCAATGAAGGATGATCCTTATATCTTTCTGCAAGTTTTGTAGCAAGTTTTACTGAGAAATGCCGGTAAACCTTGCTGTTAGGACAAAAATTGACCCTTGCTCCATGGGTTCTTTTGCGCCCTTGAATATCAGTTGGAAGAATCTCAGGATACTTTCTCGACATCCATGCAGGCTGAGCTGCAGTTGATGTGGCAAGACAAACATGCAAATTGTTTTCTGCCAAAAGATTCATGATTTTATCCAACCAGTCAAAGTTATAAGTTTCCTCATCTGGTTGAAGCTTAGCCCAGCTAAACACAGGAAGAGTTACGGTATTGATTCCGGCCTTTTTAAAAAGTCTCATATCCTCCAGCCATATTTCTTCCGGCCACTGGTCCGGATTGTAGTCTCCCCCATACAGTATTACTGGAAACTCCTTCATACTTATACCTCCTAAAATTAATTGTTGTTCTGTTAACTTAATAATAAAAATGAGACCTGAAACGCCTCTGGTATAATGGAATCGTCAAACACACATTACCTCCCAGAAAGGAGCGTTCAAGTCTCATGACTATTATACCATCAAACGTAGTATGTCCAAGGTGTTTTTC
>JAAYTR010000021.1 GCA_012523685.1 Clostridiaceae bacterium
AAACAGATTTTTTCAGTCATACTCGCAGTAGTTTTGTTATTGACAACATTTGCGGGTTGTGGAACCACTCCGGTAGAAAATTCACCATCAGCCTCCCAGCCGGCATCACCTTCTAAGGATGCTACTGGCGGAGATGCGCCAGATACTGCAGAACCTGTAACTATTACATACGGGCTTTGGGACAGTAACCAGGCAGTTGGATTTGAGAAGATGGCAGCTGAGTTTACAGAAGCAAATCCAAATATAAAAATTGAAATTCAATTAAACGGATGGTCCGATTATTGGACAGCATTGGATGCCGCAGCTTCTGCAGGCACTCTGCCTGATACATTCTGGATGCATTCAAATAACATCTACAAGTATGCTTCAAACGAAATGCTAATGAATTTAAATGATTTTATTGCTTCCAGTGACAAGATTGATATGGCAAACTATCCTGAAGGTTTGGTTTCCATTTACAATCACAACGGCAAGCAGTACGGAGTACCCAAGGACTATGACACCATCGGATTATGGTATAACAAGACAATGTTTGACGAAGTAGGTTTAAAATATCCTGATGAAAGCTGGACATGGGATGATTTGTATGAAGCTGCAAAGAAACTGACAAAGCCTGATGGATCACAATACGGATTCCTTGCTGCTTTACATAATCAGGAAGGCTTCTATAACTTCATCTACCAGAACGGCGGAACAGTTATAACCCCTGATAAAAAGTCAGGATATGACAATCCCAAGACTATTGAAGCCATGGAGTATTGGGTAAAATTTGTTAAAGACGGCTTATCTCCTCAGATATTCGGCGATCCTGAGCGCGCTCCGGCTATGGAAAACGGCCTGTGTGCAATGGGCTTCTTCGGATCCTGGAACCTGTCAGGGTTTACCAGCAATGAATATATGTCAAAGAATTTTGATGTAACAGTACTTCCTGCATCCCCAAGCGGTGGAAGAGCATCCATCTTCAATGGACTTGGATATGCAATTGCACCAAATACCAAGAATGCAGATGCAGCATGGAAATGGATAGAATATCTTGGCTCAAAGGAAGGACAGTTAAGACAAGCAGAACTGGGAATTGCAATATCAGCGTTTAACGGAACTGCAGACGCATGGGTAAATTCAAATGATATATTTGATATTAAGTGCTTTATCGATATGGTTGATTATGCACAGATAAGACCGTATTCCAACACGACAGCACAATGGGAAGACAAGACATATGAAGCATTAAGAGGCGCATTCACAGGTGAAAAGACTGTTGAACAGGCCTGCATAGATGCTGCGGCGATAATGAATGAGAGCCTTGCACAGGAATAATTAAATTTAATCGATGTTTTGGTGCGGCAGCTTTAACAGGGTTGCCGCATCATTATACAAAATGTTTTCAATGCAGCATATCAGGAAGGATTGAAAAAAATGAAAAATCAATTAAGCAAGGCAAGAGTAAATGAATGGTTTTGGGGTTGGTTCCTGATAGCTCCCACTACAATCGGCCTTATAGTCCTCAACATTATACCGGCAATTCAGACGTTCTATTTAAGTTTCTTTAAAAGTGGTGATTTCGGGAAAGGCAATATATTTGTAGGCCTTGATAATTACAGAAAAATGATAAATGACGCACAGGTGTGGGGTGCAGTAGGAAATACTCTGTTGTATACATTATTGGTCGTTCCAATAGGTGTTTTTATTTCTGCAATCATAGCAGTATTGCTCAACAGAAATTTAAAGGGTCAGAGTATCTACCGCAGCATTTATTATATACCTGTTATAGCTACTCCCGCTGCTGTTACTATGGTTTGGAGATGGCTTTACAATTATCATTTCGGCCTTATCAATTATGTATTAAAACAATTAGGGCTTAACCCCGTCAATTGGATTGACGACCCCAAAGTCGCTTTGATATCAATAGCAATTATCAGTATCTGGAGTACCGTCGGGTATAATATGGTTCTTATTCTTGCCGGACTGCAGGAGATTCCAAAGGTGTATTATGAAGCTTCAAATATAGACGGAGCAAATGCGGTTACTCAGTTTTTCAAAATAACTCTGCCTATGGTTTCACCCACAATATTTTTTGTTGTAATCACTTCGATAATTCAATGTATGCAGGTATTTGATGTGGTTTACATGATGATTGATGTGGCACGACCCTCCTATGACAGGACTGTATCTTTAGTCTACCTGTTTTATAACAATTCATTTAAGTATTTGAATAAGGGTTACGGTTCGGCCATTGTTATGCTGTTGCTTCTGATTATTTCAGTCATTACAGTAATACAGGTGAAGCTGCAGAAAAAGTGGGTTAATTATTCCAGCTAGGAGGATTACTATGACAATCAGGGACAAGTCTTACCGGGTATTTATACATACATTGCTTATAATAGGCTCAGGCATAATGATTATGCCATTTGTATGGATGCTTTTGACATCATTTAAGTCTGCTACAGAAGCTACATCTATGAATCCGTTCGTGTTTTTCCCTACACAATGGAGAATAGAAAACTATATAGATGTAATAAAACAGAACAACTTTATAAGGTTATATTATAACACTATTTCCATGATATTCTGGAATGTGCTTTGTGCGGTTGTTTTCAGCTCTATGGCTGCATATGCATTTGCAAGGCTTAAATTTCCCGGAAGAGATTTCTTTTTTGGCATTGTACTGTTTCAGATGATGATTCCAACACAGATTTTCATCATACCTCAGTATCTTATGGTGGATAAACTTGGAGCCAGAAATACAATTTTTGCATTAGTTTTTCCCGGCCTGGTAAGTGCATTTGGAACTTTTCTTATGCGCCAGTTCTTCAAGGGGATACCGAGTGAATTGGAGCAGGCCGCAAGAATTGACGGATGCAATATAGGGCAGACCTTCATTTTAATCATGCTGCCGTTGGTTAAATCAGGATTGGTAGCGTTAAGTATATTTACCGCATTGTTTTCATTTAAGAATTTAATGTGGCCACTTATTGTGAATTCAAGTACTGATGCTGCAACCCTGGCATCCGCGCTGGCTAAAATTCAGAGTGCATACTCTGTAAAGTATAACATACTGATGGCTGCCTCCGTTTTAGCAATATGGCCAATGATACTTATTTATTTTATATTCCAGAAGCAGTTTATGCAAAGTGTTACTACATCAGGATTAACTATGTAATTTTGAAGCATATTATTACCTTAAAAAAATAGCCAGATTCAATATCACAAGAGGAATTAGACGGCAAATTTATTATGCTGCCAGGTTATTTCAGTCATGAAAGGTATTGATCAGATATGAAAATCAAAAAGAAGCAATCGGTTCCTCATATTAAAAGTGCGCCCAAAAAAGAAAAAGTTGTATCAAAGTTATGGGGTATTAAGACTAAAATTATTGTAGCCATCATTATACCGGTGTTATTTCTGGCTGCTTCAGGCATTATTTCCTACAAAAGTTCACTTTCTGAAAGTGATAAAAATGCCAGAGAATCTACTATGAATACAATGCTTTATGCAGGTAAATATCTGGATATGCTTAATGCTTCTATAGACCGCCTGGTAAATCAGGCTGTTATAAGCAAAGAAATCCAGGGTTATTTGGATTTTGTGAACAGCAATCTTGGAAAGGATAAGAATGAGATTTATTTTGAAAAAACATATGCGAGACAGGAAGCGGTTAAACTCCTTAATGGATTAATTTCTTCAGATGATGACATAAGAGCAACTTAT
>JAAYTR010000227.1 GCA_012523685.1 Clostridiaceae bacterium
CTATAATAATATTGCGGATGGAATAGTTGTATACCCGAAGATAATCAGAAAAAGGATACTTGAAGAACTGCCTTTTATGGCTACAGAGAATATTCTGATGGAAGCTGTAAAACGTGGTGGAGATAGACAGGTACTTCATGAACGCATACGCGTTCATTCAATGGAAGCTTCTAAAATGGTAAAAGAAGAGGGTAAACCTAATGACCTTAT
Organism: Clostridiaceae bacterium; assembly: GCA_012523685.1. GTDB lineage: Bacteria > Bacillota > Clostridia > DSM-8532 > DSM-8532 > DTU059. Next base: position 211 of record JAAYTR010000227.1, read on the forward strand.
TAAGAGAATTGCCGATGACCCTCTTTTTGACATAAGCTTAGAGGAGTTAGACAAAGTTCTTGCTCCTGAAAACTACATTGGACGCAGTAAAGAACAAGTTGAAGAATTTTTATCACAGCATGTTTTACCTGTATTAAAGAAGAATAAAGCGCAAGAGGTTAATGTTGAATTAACTGCATAAACAATGAAACAAAAGTCCTATTGATAATAGTCTTTTATTAATGTAATATTGTCATATCGTCTTATTGTGATTAATATATTAACCGGAGGTCATGTAAATGGTTGCGATTAACAAGTATAGTAATGTACCGCTTTATTGTCAGCTAAAGAATTTAATAATTAAAAAAATTGAAAGCGGTGAGTTTGAAGCTGACCAAAAAATTCCTTCAGAACAGGACTTTTGCGACAAATACGATATTTCCAGGCCTACCGTCAGACAGGCCATCAATGAATTAACTGCAGCAGGTCAGCTTTATAAGATGAAGGGTAAAGGTACATTTGTAGCTGCACAAAAGACATATATCAGCATTAAAGACTATACCGGTTTTACTGATTCAATTCTTGACAGCAAGAATCCATCGGAAAAAAATATATTATCTATTGAAGTTGTGGCAGGACAAAGCAATCCTAAGATTATAGAAGCATTTGGTTTGAAACAGGAAGCAAAGAATGAATTTGCAGCCATTACATATACAAACACACTGGGGAATGATGTTGTTTCTTTAAGCATATCATATATTCCTCTGTCATTATTTCCTGACATTTGTGAAGATATTCAGTCCAATAAGGATGTACTTCGTGGAAAATATCCTTTGATACCCAGCAGCACCAAAAGCGAACTTGATGTTATAAACACAGATCAGAGGGATGCTGTTTATTTACAGCTGCAGCCGGGACAGCCGCTTATCCGGGTTCACAATGTCCTGTATTCAAAGAGTGGTCAACCTGTAGAATATATTATGACAAAGTATCGCGCTGATAAAACCAGGCTTCAGTTTGAAAATCATAAATAATAATATTTGCAATCATTATATAAATTTATAAAAGTATAGCCGGCTTTACTGCCGGCTTATATTATTGTTATTATTGTTGCATATTCTGATGCATGTTTTGGTATTTTTGAGCAGCTGTCTGAACATCATTCAAATTAGCATTCTTAACATTATACCAACCTTTTTGTTTCATCGTATCAAAAATTTCAAATTGTATTTGTTGTTTATCATTAATTATCTTTGCCATTTCTGAGCGCAGATTTTCACAGGTTGATTCTGCCAGAAAAGTCCCATAAGCACTAATAATTTGTTTTTCACTGCTCAATGCA
>JAAYTR010000228.1 GCA_012523685.1 Clostridiaceae bacterium
ACCTCTTTGGCAAATCCGGTTTTTGAGTCTTCTTCACCATGAACTAGAAAAACTTGCTTAGGACGCAGCTTGAATCCTGCAAGCCAATCTAATAAACCGTTTTTATCGGCGTGACCTGAAAAACCTTCCAGGTTATGAATCTCGGCTTCCACATGAATCTTTTCTCCAAAAATAGATACTCTTTTATCCCCTTTTAATATTGAATGACCTAAAGTTCCCCTGGCCTGATAACCTACAAATACAATACTTGATTTAGGATTCCACAAATTATGTTTTAAATGATGCTTAATCCTGCCAGCTTCACACATGCCGCTGGAAGAAATAATCACTTTAGGATTGGTATTCGTATTAAGTGCAATTGACTCATCAGCTGTTCTGGTGAAAATCAGATTCGGAAAGTCCAGGGGATGGTCGCCGCGCAGGATATAATCACGGGTCTCATCATCAAAAACCTGAGCATTTCTTCTGAATACTTCAGTAGCAGAGATTGCCATAGGACTGTCTACATAGACCATTATATTTTTTAGCTCATCCTTATATTCGGAGTGTTCCTCGTAAAAACGGTTAAACTCGTAAATCAATTCCTGAGTCCTTCCTACAGCAAAGGAAGGAATTATAACATTACCGCCCCTGCGGGTAGTTTTTAAAACAATATCAATAAGCTTGTCTATACTATCGGAGTTTTTTTCATGGACACGGTTACCGTAGGTGGTCTCCATAATAACATAATCCGCTTTTTTAATTATTGTTGGATCGCGCAAAATGGGACGTCCTCTCACACCTAAGTCGCCTGAATATACAATTTTTGATACTTCATCATTTTCCGTTATGAACAGCTCAACGATTGAGGATCCAAGAATATGTCCGGCATCATTAAATACAACCTTAACCGATTCGTTTAATTCAATAAGCTGATTATATAGAACAGGTACTACATTATTCAGAGCAGCTTCTGCGTCCTTCATAGTATAAAGAGGCTCAACAAGTGGTTTTCCAGCCCGCTGATTTTTACGGTTTTTCCATTCGGTTTCTCTTTCATGTATTGAAGCACTGTCCTTAAGCATAACAACCAGTAAATCAGCCGTGGCATCGGTGCAATAAATCCTGCCTTTAAATCCCCTCTTTACCAGCAAAGGAATTCTTCCACTATGATCTATGTGAGCATGACTTAAAATTAAAAACTCAATTTCAGCAGGATCAAAATCAAATTCTTTGGCATTTAGCTCGTCCATTTCATCACTGCCCTGAAACTGTCCGCAATCCAGCAAAAATTTATGATTATTTGTTGTAATTAAGTGACATGACCCTGTAACAGATGTACTTGCTCCCAAAAAACGTATTTTCATATTATTGCACCTTCTTAAACTCTTATTTTAACAGTATTTTATCATATTATAATAGAACTTTATCTGTACTGAAACATAAAGCGTTCCATGTAGTAAAGAAATAGCTGGTTGTAATAACCGGAGAAATAGATATCACTGGAATGCCCTCCAAAGATCATATAAATTATTGCACATTCATTATTACCGCTATTGATATATTCTTCCAGCAGTTTTTCAGTAACTGCAGGCTTTACCAATCCGTCATGTGTTCCCTGGAATATAAGACAGGGTGGTGACAGGCCATCAATATTTAATCCCGGGTCTGAAAAGGTATCGGATGCTTCAATACCCATTTTCTGTGCTAATGCGTTGGCAGGATAAAATGGTATAATTCCGTTAATGCGCAATGGGCTGTTTGCATTAATCAGTCCTGAAGCCATAGCCAGGTTTCCCCCTGCAGAAACTCCTGATATAAATACCGAATCAATATTGGCATTAAATTCTTCATGGTTGTCGGTAAGGTATTTCATAAATATGCCTATATGCCTGACCATATCATTTATGGTAAAATCTCCGTAGCGCTGCCTGGTAGCAGCATCGGAAGATGTCATTTCACCGTCACTTAACCCATACTGGACATCAAAAACCACATATCCCTGGCTGGCAAAATACTTATTCATCTGAGCATTATTCAAAAAACCCTTGTCACCGCTTTTCCACCCTCCACCATGAATCCTGATTAAGACTGAGTTACCGCCCGGAAGCATGTCTCCGTCCTTGTTGGATGAGTATACATCAAAGTATAGTCTTAAATTCTTATCGACACCCTCATTTCCAGTGTAGAAGAGGATGTCTCTCTTTACTGTGAAGTCCCTGGTAACTATACCAAAAAAATATTCGGGAATGGAAAAAAGAATATTTCTGAAATATGGATTTTCATAATCCGGAAGTGTTTTGTATTCTTCGCCAAAAGCATTGCGATAACTTACATCGGCCTCTCTGATAATAGCAGGAACGGAGACTATAGGGGCAAGACAACCTGTAATAACAAAGAGTGTTAATAATAAATAAATTATTTTAATATAGAATTTCTTATTTCTGTTAAGCAGCTTAATAATAAGTAAACCTGTGCTTAAAAATAAAAATACATAAAACAGTGCAAAAGCAGAAATAAAAGCTTCCGTTTCCCAAATAAAATTAGTGAATAAAATGCTATATGAAAGGTAGAGACCTGTAAGAATAAATAATGTAAGAATTACTATTGATGCAATCCGTATTCTTTTCCGGATTTTTGGTTCAGGCTCATATTTATCGGCTATTTGAAAAAGCAATAATTCAACATCGGTTTTTTTCCTGAATATGTTGTTAAAAGCCATAAAGCCGCCTGCTAAAAATAATAACAAAACTAATGAACAGGATACAATACTTCGTGAGCTGTGGTGTGAAGGAGAGAAGGAGACCAGTAAATTAAAGGCCGGAACAAGCAGCATGGACAGTATAGAAACACCCAGATACAGATAACCTTTAATATCATGCTTGTAATCAAATAAAGCATATACGGCGTTACATACCATAACTGCCATCAAATAAATGCCATAGATATTCCAATATATATTACCTGAACCGTATACGAGATAAATGACTCCTGTAATGAAAGCAAGAGCATTTATTAAGAGAATTACAATATCTGCCGGATTTTGTTTTCGGCTGTTATATCTTCCATACCACATTTTACTTGCCCCCGATTATCATATATTTCATTTAATCGGCTTTGAAATTTTATTTTATTATACCATAAGTCCAGCAAGGCGATTTAATTGTAACAGGTTGGTAACAAAACACTATTATGTTGTACATGCTAATATTATGGGTAAAATAAAGCAATAGAAAAAATAAAAGAAAGATTAGCAATAGAATTAAAGAGGAAAGGTTGGTGTTAATTATGGCCAGAAGAATAGGAGTATTAGTGGGAAGCCTTCGAAAGGAATCCTTTTCAAAAAAATTATTAAAGACTCTTAAGGAGGTTACTCCTGACAGTATTGAATTAGAGAACGTAGAGATTGGGAATCTTCCGCTATATAATCAGGATTATGATGATGAGGGTAATCCCCCTTCAGAGTATACTAATTTCAGAGAGAATATGAAAAAGTACGACGGATTTCTGTTTATTACACCCGAGTATAACAGAACAATGCCTGCTGTTATAAAAAATGCGCTGGATGTGGGTTCCAGACCTTATGGTGAAAGTATATGGGACGGAAAGCCCGGTGCAGTAATCAGCGTGTCTCCCGGTGCTTTGGGAGGATTTGGTGCCAACCACCAGATTCGCCAGGCCCTTGTTTTTCTGAATGTTCCTGCCATGCAGCAGCCTGAAGCATATATTGGGAATATTGCAGATTTAATGGATGAGTCCGGTACTATAAAAGATGAATCTACTTTAGGCTATTTAGAGACTATTATGAAATCATTTGCCGAATGGGTTGAAACTAATAATAAGGCATGAAAAGAAACGATTTAATTATATTACTAATATCAACTGCCCGGGAAACTTTTTGAGTTTTAGCGGGCAGTTTTTTATGCTTGTATAAACAGGTTCAATTGTTAATTAAGTATTAGAAATAAAGGTTGATTTATATAATATATAATCTTATAATAAGGTTTAGATTTTATTATTCCGTAGTACGGTTTTTACTTTATTAAAATATATGTCTTGTAGAACGGGAGGATACGAAAATGCCAATTACTGAACTGCTGTCCCGAAATGCTGAATTATACGGGCAGGAAACATGTCTTACTGAAATCAACCTGGATTTGCAAAACAGTCACAATGTTATCTGGCGTGAATATGAGCTTATCGAAAACAATCCGGCAGGCGAATATCGCAGAGAAATGACCTGGCGTGTTTTTGATGAAAAAGCTAACCGGTTTGCCAATCTTCTGATTAAAAGGGGAATAAAAAAAGGTAATAAGGTTGCTATTCTTCTGATGAATTGCCTTGAATGGCTGCCTGTTTATTTTGGAATTTTAAAGACAGGAGCTTTGGCAGTTCCGCTTAACTTCCGCTATACTGCTGAGGAGATCAAGTATTGTCTGGAATTATCCGATACAACAGCATTAATCTTCGGACCTGAATTTATCGGGCGACTAGAAAGTATTTATGATCAGATTCCACAGATAAAAACCTTATTGTATGCGGGAGAAGGTCGCCCTTCATTTGCTGAGAGTTATGACCGCCTTACTGCAAATTGCTCTTCAGAAGCCCCAAATATTCAATTAACCGATGATGACGACGCGGCAATCTATTTTTCGTCAGGCACAACCGGGTTTCCCAAAGCTATTTTACATAATCACAGAAGTCTGATGTCGGCATGCTATACAGAGGCAAAACACCACGGACAAACCAGAGAGGATAATTTCCTTTGCATACCGCCTCTTTATCATACAGGAGCAAAAATGCACTGGTTCGGAAGTCTTATATCAGGCAGCAAGGCTGTGATTTTAAGAGGGATAAAGCCTGACTGGATTTTAAGAACGGTGTCTGAAGAAAAAATAACCATAGTGTGGCTTTTAGTGCCATGGGCACAGGATATATTGGATGCCATTGAAAGCGGAGAGATAAAATTAGAAGACTATGAGCTCTCCCAATGGAGACTTATGCATATTGGAGCCCAGCCTGTTCCGCCAAGCCTTATTCACCGCTGGATGAAATATTTTCCTCATCATCAATACGATACAAACTACGGCCTCAGTGAGTCTATAGGTCCGGGATGTGTTCATCTGGGAGTGGAGAATATCCACAAAGTGGGTGCAATAGGCATACCGGGATATGACTGGGAAGTCAAAATCATTGATGATAAAGGTGAAACAGTTCCTCAGGGCCAGGTGGGAGAACTTTGTGTAAAAGGCCCCGGAGTAATGAAATGTTATTATAATGACCCGAAGGCCACCGAGGCTGTTTTAAAGGGAGATTGGCTTTTAACAGGAGATATGGCCAAAATGGATGAGGATGGTTTTATCTATTTGGTTGACAGGAAAAAGGATGTAATAATTAGCGGTGGCGAAAATATATATCCTGTTCAGATTGAGGATTTCCTGCGTACTCATGAGTCTATAAAAGATGCTGCGGTAATAGGACTGCCTGATTCCCGGCTTGGTGAGATAGCTGCTGCTATTATAGAACTGAAACCCGGGCATAACTGCAGCAAGAAGGATATTGATGAGTTTTGCCTTACGCTGCCCAGATATAAACGCCCGAGAGAAATAATATTTGACAAAGTGCCACGAAACCCGACCGGAAAAATTGAGAAACCTAAGTTAAGGGAAAAGTACGGAGCAACAAGTCTGGTGGCAAAGCAGACAACGAGGTAATAAATACTGTTATCAGGCAAAAAAAGCAGCTACTGCTGCTTTTTTTGATAAACAATTATATATCCTTATTTTGCAATTGACTATGTAAACCTATTATTGTAAAATATCTTGATACAGATAAAATGAGTAGGCCGGATGGTCGCGGACGAAGTGCTGAAAAGCCTCGTACGAGGAAAGTCCGGGCTCCGCAGGGCAAAGGTGCCGGATAACACCCGGTGAAGGTGACTTTAAGGAAAGTGCAACAGAAATAAACCGCCATGCCAGAGGTTAGATTCGGGAAGCAAGATGTAAATTATTGCTGCTTCCAACATCTAACCTCTGGCATGGTAAGGATGGAAAGGCGAGGTAAGAGCTCACCGGCCCGACGGCAACGAAGGGCGCTATGTAAACCCCACCTGGAGCAACACCGTGACAAGAAACGAAATGGTTGCCCGCCTGTTTCTTAGAGGTGGCTAAAGCCTTGTAGCAATACCAGGCGTAGATAGATGATCATTCAAGACAGAACCCGGCTTACAGGTCTGCTCATTTTTTATCTGATATAATCTGTGGGAATTAAGGAGCAAAAAATATGCCAATTAATATACCAAATAATTTACCTGCCTTTGAAACACTTCAGAACGAGAATATCTTTGTTATGAGTGAGGAAAGGGCAAGAACACAGGATATAAGACCTTTAAGAATTGCTATAATGAATCTTATGCCTATAAAGATAGTAACCGAAACTCAAATTTTAAGACTAATAGGGAATTCGCCGTTACAGGTTGATGTTGAGCTTTTGCATCCTAAGACCTATGTGTCAAAGAATACTCCTGTGGAGCATTTAAGACTGTTTTATAAAACTTTTGATGATGTTAAGGATCAAAAGTTTGACGGACTGATTATTACAGGTGCTCCGGTAGAAAAAATGGAGTTTGAAGAAGTGGACTATTGGGATGAGCTTAAAGCTCTGATGGATTGGAGTGTTACTAACGTATTCTCAACTTTCCATATTTGCTGGGGTGCTCAGGCTGGTCTGTACCATCATTACGGGATAAAGAAGTATCCTTTGGAGAAAAAGATGTTTGGTGTCTTCCCGCATACAGTAAATGAAAAATATGTAAAGCTGTTCAGAGGTTTTGATGATATTTTTTATGTGCCTCAATCCCGTCATACCGAGGTCAGGAAAGCAGATATCGAAAAAATAGACAGCCTAAAAATACTCTCCGAATCTACGGAATCCGGAGTATATATCGTGTGCTCAAAGGATGGAAAACAGATTTTTGTTACAGGACATTCAGAATACGATGCAAACACTTTAAGGGATGAATATTTCAGAGACCTTAACAAAGGTCTCGAAATAGAAGTGCCGAAAAATTATTTTTTGAATGATAATCCTGACAATCCTCCCATTGTTAATTGGAGAGGTCATGCCAATTTATTGTATGTAAACTGGCTTAATTACTATGTATACCAGGAAACACCCTACGATCTGGATACCATGAATTAATACATTGGATATTCTGCCTCGAAAAAATAGGGTTATTGGTATTTATTGGAGGTATTTCCATGACGTTTTTACAATGTAGTTTCAAATCTGAAGTGCTAAAAATGGAGCAGCCTCTGAATGTTCTAATCCCCAAAATAGGTATGCTGGATACAGAACTGAAAAGATGTATTGAGAAAAACGGTTTTCCGGTATTATATCTTCTTCATGGATTATCTGATGACCATACGGCATGGATGCGGATGACCAGTATAGAGCGTTATGCGGCAAAATACGGGATTGCGGTTGTAATGCCTGATGTCAACAGAAGCTTCTATGTTGACATGAAGCATGGAGGCAATTATTATACATATGTTACTAAGGAAATTCCCCATTTTGTGCATTCAAATTTTCCAATATCCGCAAAACGAGAGGATAACTATATAGCCGGCCTTTCAATGGGCGGTTACGGGGCTTTTATGATTGCCCTCAGAAATCCGGAAATGTTTTCTGCAGCTGCAAGCCTGTCCGGAGCCCTGGATTTGACACCTGTATTTGATATGCGGGAAGAAGAAGTAGCTCCGATGGTTCAAGCCATTTTTGGTTCCAGGGAAGAGTATATAAATACTGATTATAATTTGATCAGGCTTCTGGAAAAACTGCAGGGAAAGAGAGATGATCTTCCAAGGTTATTTCAATGCTGTGGTACAGAGGATTATCTCTATTATATGAATCAAAATTTCAGGGAAGCTGCTGAAAAATACGGTATTAATCTGACTTATGAGGAAGGTCCCGGTGAACACGAATGGGGATATTGGAATAAGAATATCCAGCGGGTATTAAAATGGATCTTTAAACTGTAAAGTTTCCTTAATTACTTGAACATAATTGCCATGTTGGTTATAATATATTAATAATTCATAGTATGTGATGAAAGAGATTGAGTAAGCTTTTGCCTCTTCAAACAGAGAGTTGGTGTCATAGGTTGAAAGCACCAATTTGAAAGCAATTTGCTGAATTTCCCTCTGGAGCAGCCGTCTGAAAATAAGTAGGAATGGCCGGGTAAGCCCGTTATAGCGAACAGAGTGCATGGTTAGCATGATTCAGTGCTTACATGAACATAGGTGGTACCGCAAGCAGACGCTTTGTCCTATGACAGGGCGTTTTTTCATGTCAATTTGGGCATTTATTAAATGAAAATGAGGTGTTATAAGCACAATGAAACAACAATTAGAAGCAATTCAGAAACAGGCCTTGGATAAGCTTACACAAATCTCTGAAATTCGTGAGCTTGAAGATTTGAAAGTAGCTTATTTAGGGAAAAAAGGTGAATTAACGCGAATTTTAAAGGGTATGGGTGCATTGACCGCCGAGGAGCGCCCTATAATCGGACAAATGGCCAATGAGGTAAGAACTGCTCTGGAAGAGAGCATTGCCAATACCAGAGCACGCCTTGTTCGGGAGGAACGCAATAAAAGACTCAAGGATGAAGTTATTGACGTTACTTTACCCGGAAAAATAAGAGCAATTGGAAAAAAACATCCGCTGACATTGGTTCTGGATGAATTAAAGGATATTTTTCTGGGCATGGGATATGAGATTGCAGAGGGTCCTGAAATAGAGTTGGATTACAATAACTTTGAGGCACTGAATATTCCTAAAAACCATCCTGCCAGAGATACACAGGACACATTTTATATAAGCGAAAACGTGGTTTTACGAACTCATACATCGCCTGTGCAAATAAGGCATATGCAAAATAATAAACCACCAATAAGAATAATATGCCCCGGTCGGGTTTACAGATCTGATGCGGTTGATGCAACCCATTCCCCTGTTTTTCATCAGGTGGAAGGCCTTGTAGTAGACAAGGGAGTAACCATGGGTGATTTAATCGGAACACTTCAGGCTTTTGCAAAAGCTATATTCGGTAAGGATACAAGGATCCGGTTAAGGCCCCATCACTTCCCGTTTACCGAGCCATCTGCGGAGGTAGATGTATCCTGTTGGGGCTGTGGTGGCACAGGGTGCAGAATTTGCAAAGGTGAAGGCTGGATTGAGATTCTTGGTGCAGGAATGGTTCATCCTAATGTGCTCAGAGAGTGCAATATTGATCCTGAAATATATTCAGGCTTTGCATTTGGTATGGGAGTTGAGCGTATAACAATGGGCAAATTCGGTATAGATGACATGAGATTGCTGTTTGAAAACGATGTTCGTTTTCTTAAGCAATTTTAAAGGAGGAGATAAGAATGAAGGCACCAATAAAATGGTTAAGTGATTATGTTAAGATAAATATCCCTATAAAGGAATATACCGAAGCAATGACCCTTTCCGGATCCAAAGTTGAAGGCGTGGAGGACTTGGGCAAAGATATTGAAAAAGTTGTGGTAGGAAAAATTATTTCTATGGAAAAACACCCTGATGCCGATAAGCTTCGTATTTGTAAGGTTGATATCGGCGGGGATGTTTTGCAGATAGTTACAGGAGCTCCCAATGTTAAAGAAGGAGACTACATCCCTCTTGCTCTTGTCGGCGCAAAGCTGCCCGGTGGTGAAATCAAACTGTCAAAGCTTCGGGGAGTGGAAAGCTACGGAATGATGTGTTCTATTGATGAACTCAATCTGACAAAGGATTACCTTCCTGACGCGCCTGATTATGGTGTATATGTATTTAAAGGCACCCCGGAATTAGGAGCAGATATTAAGGACGTTTTGGATTTAGACAAGGTTGTTGAGTTTGAGATTACTTCCAACAGACCGGATTGTCTTTCTATTATAGGTCTGGCCAGAGAAACTGCCGCTACCCTTGGTGAATCTTTTAAAATCCCGGAAGTAAAGGTTAAAGAAGAAGCAGGCGGTGATATCAACGACCTGATCACTATAGAAATAAAGAAACCGGAGCTTTGCTACCGGTATACGGCAAGGGCAGTTAAAGATGTAAAAATTGAACCGTCTCCTGAATGGATGCAGAGAAGGCTGGCTGCTGCCGGTATGAGACCTATAAACAATATTGTTGATATAACAAACTATGTAATGCTTGAATATGGTCAGCCGATGCATGCCTTTGACCTTGATAAGGTTCAGGGTCAGAAAATTATTGTGCGGACACCTGAAGAAGGGGAAACTATCAGAACTCTGGACGGCCAGGACAGAAACCTTGATCCCAATATGTTATTAATTTGTGATGCAAACCGGCCTATTGGTGTTGCAGGGGTTATGGGAGGCGAAAATTCTGAAATTACCGACAAAACAAAAACTATTTTACTCGAATCTGCAACTTTTAACGGGGCTTCCATTCGTATGACAGGAAAGAAAATGGGACTTCGGAGCGAGGCGGCCATACGCTTTGAAAAAGGGCTGGATATTGAAAACGCAATTCCTGCATTAAACCGTTGTGCCGAGCTTATTGAGCTTTTAGGGGCCGGAAAAATTGTCAAAGGTATAGCTGATTGCAACTGTAAGCCATATGAAAAGCGAATTTTTAAATTAGAGCCTGATAGAATTAACAGTTTTCTGGGGACAGAGATTGAAACAGCTGAGATGGTAAAGATCTTTAAATCACTGGAATTTGAAGTGGATGAAAAGAACATGACTCTCATTCCACCGTCCTTCCGTAATGATATTGTTGAACTGGCTGATTTATGCGAAGAAATAGCCAGATTCTACGGGTATAACAATATAAGGCCAACCCTCTTATCAGGGAAGGAATCAATGCAGGGCAGAAAAACATATAAACAAAGGATGGAGGATGTTATCAGAAACACCATGACCGGCTGTGGATTGAATGAGGCATATACTCTTTCTTTCGCAAGCCCTAAGGTTTTTGATACCATAAATCTAGCAAAGGATCATTACCTTCGCAATGCAGTTGTAATATCCAATCCGCTGGGAGAAGACTACAGCCTTATGCGGACCACAACACTTCCGGATATGCTAAAATCCCTTTCTGCAAATTATAACCGGAATAACCCCGAAGCAGCGCTTTTTGAACTGTCTTATGTTTATATACCAATTGACGGGGAAGAGCTGGCTGACGAGAGAGAAACATTAGCAATCGGTATGTATGGGGGAACGAGTGATTTTTACGAGCTAAAGGGGATTATGGAAGAGCTTTTGGAGGCTATGGGAATCAAAGAATACGAATTCAGGCCTGAAAAGGAAGAAACAAGCTTCCATCCGGGTCGTACAGCCAGGCTTTACGTAAAAAGCAAGAATAATAAAATAGTCTGTGCGGGAATATTGGGTGAAATTCATCCTGAAGTAGCTGAGAATTATGAATGCCCGAACAGGACATATATTGCTGAAGCAGATGCCGGTGTATTAATTGATGCTTCAACAACAGAAAAGCAATACAGGCAGCTGCCCAAATTCCCTGCTATTACCCGGGATCTTGCTGTTGTAGTAGATACTGAGCTGTACGTTGCACAGATGCTGGAAGCTATCAGACAAAAGGGCGGAGAATATCTCGAGGAGGTAAGTATCTTCGATGTATACAAAGGTGCCCAGGTACCTGATGGAAAGAAAAGTGTAGCATTTTCGTTATCCTTCAGAGCTTTGGACAAAACTTTAAAGGATGAGGATGTAAATATTGCAATGGAGAGAATTCTAAAAACTCTCGAGACAAAATTTGGAGCACAGAGACGATAAAGGATAAACGCGAAAAAGACAATGGAAGAACTAATCCATTGTCTTTTTTTAATTTTCCAGTGAGCTAATATGAATATATATCATATTATATACAAGATAGACAACCCGGGGGTGAAAAAATGAATAATCAAGAGCTGGAAGATTTAATTGCGGATTTTTTTGAGGTTAAACAGGCAATATTGCAGTTAAACTTCATCCTGTCATTAATTCAGGCAGAAATAGTAAGACTGAGTGCAGAAGAAAATAATCAGGAGGAAATTGATGAGCTGGTCCAGGCCTCTTTTATCATTACACAATTGATATTGCAGCTGACATCAATTTTATTACTTATTCAGGCAGAGATAGCCAGACTCAGTACCGAAAATGCAGCATAGGTTAAAAGGGACGTCAGACTGAGCGAAAACTCTTTTACTATGCAATTATTAATACTTATTAATTTAATTCTTATTAAGCGGCGTAGCCTGCTACGATTTAAAGCATCGCTGTGACTACGTAGGGGGCACGACTGGAAACCGGATGCTGGAACTGAGCGCTAAACCGTTGCAGGCTATAGCCGCTATACTTACATAATATAAATATATACGTTAGTTTTTGCAAAGTCTGACGTTCCTCATCTTATGAGTAAGGGATGTTTCGTTTATACTATTTAGAGTAAATAGGAGAATAGGTGTACTCCTGACTGCCAGCTAAATGTCTGGAATTGCGGTACCCTAAAACATATGTGTCTGTTGAGCGAACTTCATGCTCGAACAGTTTTATGGCAAGTTTATCATCAAGGCTGTTATAGCTTGCCGGTTTTGTTATTATAGGAAGCCGCGCTTTCTTTTTCATTTCCGATAAAAGACCTCTGCCGGTTTCATTAAAGCCTAGCACTCTTATATATTGTGCATATCCATTGTTCTTTAATTCATCTAGAAATTCTCCGGTCATACCTGTCAGCATTGATACCAGGATTCTTTTTATTCGTGAGGCAGGGTAGCGTTTTGTTACAACTTTACCAACAAGCCCGTGGTAGGAGGTTGATTCCAGAGCGGCTTGTTTCAGACGGTTTTCAAGCCCATCCTCCATATATGGAAGAGAGCGGATTTCACTTATACTCTTAGTCCTGAAAGCGTAAAGCAGTATATTTTCAAAGCACTCGGGAAATACCGGCCCCCTGCCGGAGGCAAATTCGGCAAGCATAAGTTTTATGCATACATCGGACATATTATTCTGCAGAAATGTGTCATTATGGTCTGATAAACCGGATGTCTGCATTTCCTGTATATATTGACGAATCGAAGTGGCGCTCGAATATGAGGACGCACGTTCCAGACTTTTATAATCCTGTCCGATTCGTTTGGTGGTTATGGGTTCTATAGTGCTTTTCAGACGCTTCAGGGCTTTTATATATTCTATACCCAGAATGTTATTTGGCTTACTTACAGCATTTATTACATTATTAATATTTGTTTCATCATAATACAATTGATCACTTGCTGTCTCATTGTTTATCAGTGTTGCCTCCAGTGCTTTCTGTCTGGCAATAGCATAAGACAGACCGTTTTTTAATCCGTCTTTCAGAGCTTCTTTAAAAGTTCCGGTTTCACAGGCTAACCGTTCAGCCACAGGTTCAAGCGCCTTTACACAACCTTCTTCGCTACCAAAGCACAGATAATCAATGATGCCAAGGTTGTTTAAAATACTTACTGCCCCTGTAGCAAAATACTCAGCTGAAGCGCATGAAAATGCAGACGGCAATTCCAGTACAAGATCGGCACCGGAAGATAATGCCATTTGTGTGCGAACCCATTTTGAAACAATAGCCGGTTCTCCGCGCTGAACAAAATTACTGCTCAAAACACATACCACACCTTGAGCTTTTGTTGCATCCCGGGCATAATTAAGGTGGTGAATATGTCCAAAATGCAGAGGATTATATTCTGCAATAATTCCTACAACAGACATAAATTAAATCTCCAATGGATAAACTAGAATATGATTACAAGCACATCCTGACGGATGCAATTAAAGTTCTATGTATAGAACTTTAGTCAAAAAGCTGTAGCATAGCTTTTTGTGTTGTGATCATAATATAAAAATAGTATATACCATATTTTGACCTTTGAGGAGGCTTGAAACCATCATAACATAAAAAATGTGTTGCCAGTAATGATGTTATGTGTTACAATAACTTTGGTTTAGTGCATTTTTAGACGAGAGAGTGGGTGTTTCCCACTCTTTGCATTTGTATGGGGAGGTATGGATGGCTAAAAAAAGTATTACGGAGATTGTAAAGGAAATTGCGCTTCCCTTGATTTCAGAAGCAGGTTGTGAGTTGGTTGATGTTGAGTATGTCAAGGAAGGAAGCAGCTGGTTTCTGAGAGTATATATTGATAAACCGGAAGGTGTATCTTTAGAAGATTGCGAGAATGTAAGCAGACCTTTGAACAAAAAGATTGATGAACTGGACCCTATTTCCCATGAGTTTTATTTAGAGGTATCCTCCCCGGGGATTGAACGTCCTCTAAAGAAACCGGAGGATTTTGTGAAAGCCATCGGAAGTATTATTGAAATCAGGCTGTTCAAAGCTGTCGACAATACAAAGAGGTTTGAAGGTGAATTGGTCTCCTGCGACGGGGAGCATCTTACTATCAAAACTGAAGACCAAAAAAACTATGTGTTTGATTTAAAAGAGATTGCAAAGGCTAAGAAAGTTTTTAAATTTTGATTTGGAGGTAAGTTAGAGATGAGCGCTGAGTTGCTATTCGCCCTCGATCAGTTAGAAAAAGAGAAGGGCATAGATAAGGAGACTATAATCGACGCATTGGAACAAGCGTTAATTTCAGCGTATAAAAAGAATTTTGGATCTGCGCAAAGTGTAGAGGTGTCTATAGATAGAAATACAGGTCAGATTAGAGTTTACGCTCTGAAAACTATAGTTGAAGAAATATCTGACCCGGCAACAGAAATGTCTATAGAGCAAGCACAAAGATTCGGGCCGGATTTTGAAATAGGCGATATAGTTGAAGTTGAAGTTACACCGAAAAAATTCGGGCGTATTGCTGCTCAAACTGCAAAGCAGGTTGTAATGCAACGAATTCGCGAAGCTGAACGTGGACTTATATATGACGAATTTGCAAATCGTGAGGAAGATATCGTAAACGGTGTTGTAAGCCGATTTGACAGAAAAAATATTATTATCGATCTGGGGAAGGTAGAAGCTGTTCTGCCGCCTTCAGAACAGACACCGGGTGAGAAATATAATGTCCATGATCGCATAAAAATATATGTGATTAATGTTAAGAAAACTAACAAAAGTCCTCAAATATATGTATCCAGAACTCATCCCGGCCTTGTAAAAAGACTGTTGGAGCTGGAAGTTCCAGAGATTGCAGATGGAACTGTTGAGATAAAGACTATTGCAAGAGAAGCGGGTTCCAGAACCAAGATCGCTATCTTCTCACGCAACGAAAATGTTGATCCAGTGGGAGCCTGCGTAGGTCAAAGAGGAGGGCGTATCCGTGCCATAGTTGATGAATTGCGCGGAGAAATGATTGATGTTATTAAGTGGAGCGCAAATGATGAAGAATATATAGCGGCCAGCTTAAGCCCTGCAAAGGTGCTGCAGGTGGATCTGGATGATGAAAACAAAGTGGCGCGAGTTGTTGTTCCGGATTTTCAGCTTTCACTTGCAATAGGTAAGGAAGGACAAAATGCCAGACTTGCTGCCAAATTAACAGGCTGGAAGATTGATATTAAGAGTGAATCTCAATTAAGAGATCATATTGAATCCCAGCTCTTTAATCTGAACTCTGCGTCCTATGAAGATGATGTATACGAAGAAGCTGATTCAGATGATGCTTTAGATACTGCCTATGAGGAAGAAACAGATCAGGAATATGATATGGACGAAGCGGCGGATACAGCAGGTGAAGAAGAAACAGAACAGGAAACAGAATATAATGAGGAACCGGATGTATCAGATGAGGAAGATTCCGGACAGGAAGAATAGAGAAGAAACAGAGCCGGAGAGGATATAATAATAGTAACAATAAACCACTTAAGAGGATTAGGGCATGAAAAAAAGAAAAATTCCATTGAGGCGTTGTGTAGGATGCCGAGAAATGAAGGACAAACGAGAGCTTCTCAGGATTGTCAGGAACAATGAAGGAGAAATTTTTGTAGATCCGACCGGAAAGAAAAACGGACGCGGCGCTTATATATGCAAGAGCATGGAATGCTTTAGCAAAGCTCGAAAAGCTAAGAGCTTAAGTAACGAGTTTTCCTGTGAGATCCCGGAAGCGGTTTATGATGAAATAACCAAACAATTGGAGGGCTATGTCGGAGGATAAGATTTATTCTTTTATTGGATTAGCAAAAAAAGCCGGGGCTGTTATGGCGGGTGAAGAGCTGACAGTTTTGTCGGTAAAGAGAGGAAAAGCAAGCCTGGTAATTCTTGCCAGGGATGCTTCCCTGAACACAAGAAAAAAGATTGAGACTGCTTTGTATAACAGAAATATTCCTCTTATAGAATTCGGACAAAAAGATAAACTGGGCCAAAGGCTGGGCAAGCCCTTTTTCTCAGTAATATCAGTTATAAATCGCGGCTTCGCTGATAAAATAAAGGAACTTATTGAACAAAGTAAAAATAAAGACAATACGGCACACGGGGGTGACTTTTTTGAATAAACCAAAAATTCATGAGCTGGCAAAGGAACTAAACGTAACCAGTAAAAGGCTCATGGAAAAACTCAATGAAATAAATATTTTTCCTAAGAGTCATATGACGACCTTAGAGGATGATGAGCTCGAAAGACTGTATAAGCATATCGGCGTTGTACAACGCCCCAGGGATGATGCTGATAATTCGTCGGGCGATGCTGATGCAAAGCCTGATATATCAGAGACTAGTACCAGAAAAAGTGCCCCTCGTATTATTAGAAAAACAGAGGTTATTTTTCATGACGATCCTTTGATACAGGAGCCTAAAGAGAAAAGAGAAAAAAAGACTATAGTGCGTACATCAGACAGTAATGATGGCTTAATGGCGGGCTTTACCCGTAAAAAAGAGAATGCTATTACAGGCATAAGAAAGCGGCCAAAGCCTGAACGGGAAAAAACTGCAGAGGAAACTAAGCCTGCAGCAAAGATTGAAGCAGAGAAGTTATCGGATGTGCGCCAGCAGCCGATAGATGATATCTTAAGTATTAAGAAGGTTGTAAAAAGATCTAAAGAGACTAACAATGACGTAAAGGGCACTAGTGCTAAAGAGCAGGAGAATATGCAAAAAGAAGCTATTATTGATGAGCCAGAGATTAAAGCAATTAAAAAGATTGAAAAGGTTTCAAAACAATCTGCAGAGAGTGTAAGTAAAGAGCAGACAGAGACTGGAAAGAGCGGAGAAATAGTATCTAAGGCTGAGGCTGTTGATACCAGGGATAAAGAACCAAAGACCGGAGATGAAGAAAAGACTGCTTCAACTGAGGTTAAAGATAAAAAGCAATCATCTCGTCAGGACGCCGACGTTTTGATTCAGGCAGAAGCCAAAGAATTCAAAAAGGAAGATAAACCAGGTGGACAGGATAAACCCAAAGCAGCGGGGCAGAGCCAGCAAAAGGGTGAGTTCCGGGAAAGAGGACCGCGTGAGAGTGTACAACGAGGTCAGCGTCAGAGTACATTCAAGTCCCGTGATACCGGGCCCCAGAGTCAGCGCCAGAGCGGCGGCTCTTACGGATCACGCTCTGCTTACGATAAGGATGCGAAACCGGGTGATTTCCGTACAGATGGAAGCAAAGGATTTTCAGCAGCCAGGAATAAGCCATTGTCAATACCAAAAGCGGCTACACCTCCTGGATTAATAGAAGAGAAAGTTTTTACCCGGGGAGAGAGAAGATCGTTCCAGGGTGTTGAAAGACAAAAGGAAGAAAAGAAAGAACTGAAAAAAGATCTTGCCCGTACCAGTATTGGAAGCATGAGCAGAGGCAATAACTTTAAAAAGAAACTGGATACCGTCATAGGACATAAAGCCAAGGTTACCGATATGATGTCCGATGATTTTGTGATCGATGTCTTTTATGATGACACAGAAGAAGTTAAGAATGTTAAAAGAGCTGAAAAAAGAATAAGGAAAAATAAAGCAAAAGAAAAATATATTCCGCCAAAGGCTGTCTTAACTGATATTACGATCAATGAGACATTAACGGTTAAAGAACTTGCAGAGGCTTTGAAAAAAACATCAGCTGAAGTAATAAAACGTTTGTTTCTTATGGGAATTACTGCTACTCAGAACGAAGAGCTGGATTTTGATACTGCGGCTATTATAGGTGATGAATTCGGCGTCAAGGTTCATAAGGCAGTAGTTGTGAGCCAGGAAGATATTTTATTTGATGATTCCGAAGACAGTGAGGATGAATTAGAGCCGAGAGCGCCTGTGGTTGTTGTTATGGGTCATGTCGACCATGGTAAAACATCATTACTGGATGCCATAAGAAATGCAAATATTGCTGAACAGGAAGCAGGTGGAATTACCCAGACAATTGGTGCTTATACAGTTAACCTGCATGGAAGAGATATTACATTCCTTGATACACCCGGTCACGAAGCCTTTACTGCTATGCGTGCCAGAGGTGCACAGATTACTGATATTGCAATCCTCGTAGTTGCGGCAGATGACGGGGTAATGCCCCAGACGGTTGAAGCAATAAATCATGCCAAAGCAGCCGGTGTATCAATAATTGTCGCAATAAATAAGATTGATAAACCTGAGGCTAATCCTGACAGAGTTAAACAGGAGCTGACCGAGCATGGGCTTCTGATAGAAGAATGGGGCGGAGATATTATTGCCGTTCCGGTTTCAGCTAAGAAAAATGAAAACATTGATCAGCTGCTGGAGATGGTTCTGTTAACAGCTGATATCCTCGAGTTAAAGGCAAACCCTAATAAACAGGCAAAAGGTACTGTTATTGAAGCAAAGCTCGATAAGAAAAGAGGACCTGTGGCAACTCTTCTAGTACAAAGAGGAACACTCAGAATAGGAGATGCCATATTATCAGGATCAACATTTGGACATATACGTTCTATGGTAAATGACAGAGGAAGAAAGATTAAAGAAGCGGGTCCTTCAATGCCTGTAGAGATTTTCGGACTTTCCGAGGTTCCTGAGGCAGGCGAAGTGTTCTATGCAGTAAAAGACGAAAAGGTTGCCAAACAGCTGGCTGAAAAGCGTAAGGAAGAACAGCACCAGAAACATATCGGACGCTCTAAAATATCTTTGGATGATCTGTTTAACCAGATCCAACAGGGAAATGTCAAGGAGCTTAATCTAATTATTAAGGCCGACGTTCAAGGCTCTGTAGAAGCCCTTCGGTCGAGTATGGAAAAATTGTCAAATGAAGAGGTTAAGGTCAAAGTAATACATGGAGCTGTAGGAGCTATTATTGAAGCTGACGTGACCCTGGCTGAGGTGTCCAATGCAATAATTATTGGATTTAACGTAAGACCTTCTGCACAGGTAACTGATATGGCCAAAGAAGCCGGTGTGGACATGAGACTGTACAGAGTTATTTACGATGCCATTGAGGATATTGAGAAAGCTATGAAGGGTATGCTCGATCCCATTTACAAGGAAGTCGTAAACGGTCATGTTGAAATTCGTCAGCTGTTCAAGGTTTCCGGTGTCGGAACTATTGGCGGTGCTTATGTCTTAGACGGTAAGATACTTCGAAACTCAGAAGTCAGAATTGTCCGTAACGGTATCGTGATACATGAAGGAAAACTGGCATCACTAAAACGATTCAAGGACGATGTAAGAGAAGTTTCTGCCGGTTATGAATGCGGTATAATGATTGAACGTTATAATGACATAAAGGAAGGCGATATTATCGAATCCTTCCATATGGAAGAAGTACAGAGATGATTGATAAATAAAACATTTGCTATTGTTAATTCACCGCCTTGAAGCAGCTTTAAGGCGGTGAATTTGAAAATATGCAATCCAAGCTTATTTTGGGGAATATATATAGTATTGAAAGAATTAAAAGGATGCGGTGTTGTTATGGAAAGAACAGACAGATTATCTGAAGAAATAAAAAAAGAATTGAGCGAATTGATAAGAAACCAGCTAAAAGATCCCAGACTGCCTGAATTAGTTTCTATAACGGCAGTTCGTGTGACTAAGGATCTCAGGTACGCTAAGGCCTATGTCAGTGTATTTGGGGACGAAGATAAAAAAAATGGTGCCATAGCCGCATTAAAAAGTGCTGCCGGCTTTATTCGCCATGAAATAGGTCAGCGAATCAATATAAGGTATATTCCTGAATTTACTTTTATACTGGATGATTCAATCGAAAGAGGGATGTATCTTAGTAAACTGATTGATGAAACAATTAGCGGCAACAAGGAAACTAAATCCGATTCTGATCGGGACAATGATTAATGAGGAATTATTTATGGCAGATCCGATACTCCAAAAAATTGCAGAGCATCTTGTTGAAACAGAAGATGTAGTTATTCTTCCACATATAAATGCAGACGGTGATGCTTTAGGAGCTGCATTGGCTCTGGGACTAGCCTTGACCGATATGGGCAAGCAAGTGGATATACTTCTTGAGGAGGAGGTTCCATCCAATCTGGATTTTCTTCCCGGGCAGGAGCTAATAAAAACAAATCCCAGAGAACAATACAGCACTGCAGTTAATATAGATAACGGAGATATTTCACGGCTTGGTAAACGAGAGTCGTATTTTTGGAATGCTAAAACCAGACTTAGCATAGACCACCATACTACCAACCGCGTTAAAGCCCATTACTCCTATGTAAATACCAAAGCTTCTGCAACAGGAGAGATAGTTTATGATCTTCTCCTGAATTATTTTAAGGGAAATCTTAACAAGGATATATCTTTATGTATTTACACCGCGATTGTTACTGATACGGGTGGATTCAGGTATACCAATACAACTCCCGAAACATTGATGATCTGTGCTGATTTAATGAGGCATGAGATTGATTTTCCATATGTAATAAAAAAAGTATTCGATATGATTTCTTATACAAAGCTCTATCTTATGAAAAAGACAATTAACTCATTAATTCTTTTAGAAGATGGTAAGCTGGCAATATCTTATTTAACCTATGGGGATATCCAAAACTATGATGTTAAGAACGATGATTTTGAAGGTCTGGTTAATATAGGACGAAATCTTGAAGGTGTTGAAGTTTCGGTCTTTTTACGGGAAGATTCAGAAGGAAATTTCAGAGGTAATCTTAGATCCAATAATTATGTTGACGTATCCGAAATAGCAGAGATATTTAATGGCGGCGGACATAAACGCGCGGCCGGTTTTAACAGCTCCGATACTCGTGAGGAACTTATTAAAAAGCTCATTGCAGTAATAGTGCCGAAAATACGAAGGGAAGCTTGATGAACGGAATTATAAATGTTAATAAACCAATTGGTATCACTTCATTTGATGTTGTTTCTAAAATAAGAAGATTGTATCAGATAAAAAAAGTCGGACATGCCGGCACTCTGGATCCGGATGCCAGCGGAGTGTTGCCACTGTGTATAGGAAAAGCAACTAAGGTTATAGAATATTTGATGGATAAAGATAAAGCCTATCGGGTAGAACTGGTTTTAGGTATGGCAACAGATACACAGGATGCATCCGGTAATATTATACTGGAAGAACCGGTTCTGGCTTCCGATGACGAAATTAAAGCTGCGATAAAGAGCTTCTTAGGAAAACAGGAGCAGATTCCTCCCATGTATTCAGCAGTGCGAATTAATGGAAAAAGGCTTTATGAACTTGCCAGAAAAGGTATTGAGGTTGAACGCAACCCCAGACCTGTAACCTTTTATAAAATAGATATATCAAGTATTGAACGAAAATCAGATAAGGCTGTTGTAACATTCGATGTTGAGTGTTCAAAAGGGACATACATAAGAACTCTTTGCCATGATATTGGTGAACTTCTGGGCTGTGGCGGACTCATGAATGCTCTTGAAAGAACCCGGTCAGGGCCCTTTATTCTGGATAACTCATATACTTTGGAAGATCTTGAAAGATTAAAAGCAGAGGATAAACTGGAAACTGCCGTCATACCTATGGACCGGGCACTATTAAAAATGCCTCCGGTTTATATATCTCACAGCCAAGCAATTAAGATTAAGAACGGGCTTTCTGTGCCTGCAGAGGGATTGACAGCAGGCTTTATGAGAGTGTACCATGAGAGCGGAGCCTTCCTTGCAATTGGAAAATCTGTCGAAGAAAATGCTAATATGAGGCTTCGTTCACATAAATGGATTGGCAATGACAGCATTGGCCTGTGAAAGGATGAAAAAGCGTGCAGGTTATTACCGAAAACGACAATTATACTTTTCAGAAACATACCGGGGTGGGGCTGGGAAATTTTGACGGTCTTCACATCGGTCACATGGCTCTTATCAATACGCTGATCAGTGAGTGTAAATTAAATGATTTGCATTCAATAGTTTACACTTTTACCAGGCATCCTGATACAATGCTTCGAAAAACTCTGATAAACCAGCTTATTACGACAAATGAGCAAAAGACAAAACTTTTGGAGTTAACCGCATTGGATACCTTATACTATAAGGAATTTGACGAAGCATTTTCCCGATTATCACCGGAAGAATTTATAAAAGACGTCCTTATTGACACTATGAAAATCCGTCTGGCGGTTGTAGGGTTTAATTACCGGTTTGGGTATATGGGAAAAGGAGATGTGGAGTACCTTAAAAAAAGCGGAGAAAAATATGGCTTCAGAGTTATTGTAGTGCCGCCTGTTAAGGTAAAGAGTGAAATAGTAAGCAGCACACTTATTCGTGAATATATAAAAAAGGGGAAAATGGATCGGGTTTTTCAGCTGTTAGGCAGACACTTCTCGCTATATGGAACAGTAATTGCCGGCAGACGCGTGGGAAGAACTCTGGGGTTCCCAACGGCTAATATAATGGCGCATCCTAAAATGGTTGTACCGGCTAATGGTGTCTATATAACAAAAACAAAATATGCTGACAAATGGTTAAACAGCATTACCAATGTTGGTGTGGCTCCTACCCTCAGGGAAGGAAGCAACTTTTCAATAGAAACCCATTTGCTCGATTATGATGAAGATATTTACGGAAAAGATATTGAGGTTTGTTTTATTCATAAGCTCAGAGACGAGAAAAAATATGATAGTATTGAATCTTTGAAGAAACAAGTCGCTGATGACATAAGAAAAGCTAAGAGTTATTGGGAAGTTTTAAAATGATTCTCAACAATAATCCATGCTTCGCTTTAAATCGCAGTAGCTGCGCCGCTTAATTACGTTTGTACAAGCTATCCTGAGCGGAGCGTAGCATCCTTATTGTCATCCTGAGCGAAGCGCAGCGGAGTCGAAGGATCTTATATCTCAACGAAATTATTCTTCCCTATGCTAAGAATGACATATTCCGTATTTTGAAACAGTCTCTTGAATTCTGTATGTATCTTATTAAATTATAAATTTGTCTTTTGAAAAATACACAGGTGTATTTTTCTTAATTCCGGATTTTTTCTCTGATTCTACGGGGTATTTTTCTGAGAATGCTTCAGGAGAATACTCAAAAAACCCAGATTTATATGTATGTATTACATGCTTGTCGCTCTTGTGAAGAGAAGTAATTCTACTGTAAAATTCCATAAAAATCCCCTTTCGCAATATTTTATTATAATGCTGAAAATATATGACATACAAATGAAGTGAATTTTAAAGCTAATGTATTAAATACCTACCCCGGACAGATATTTTTAAACAAAGAATTGAATTTCAATGCAATTTTTTGGGAACACTCCTGGTTTAGGGGGTGAATTTAATTGCAGATAAGACGTTTAAAAGCATGTCGTTTTGTTTTTTTATTCTTACTCATTATGATTGCTGTAAAACTATTCAACATCCAGGCTATCACAGGACAACAGTATTCAACTGAAGCTGCCATGCAACAAAGCAGAAACCGGATTATTTACAGAGAGCGTGGCGACATTCTGGACAGAAACGGTATCAGTTTTACCGGGAGAGATACCTACTGGAAAGCTATCCTGCAGCCAGTCACGCTATTAAATAACCCAAATGCATTAAGGATAATTACAGACGTGTTGGGTTTTGATGCTGCATATTTAAAAGAACAGCTTTCTAAAGACAACTTACCATATATAACAAATATTACGGCTGCCCAGGCAAGGGCTATATCAGATTCTTCTCTTACGGGAATAAGTGTTATTGATTTAAGAAAACGTTATAATGAACACACATTAGCTGCACATATATTGGGGTATGTTGATGAAAGCGGAGCAGAAGGTCTGGCAGGTATTGAAAAAGCATACCAGAACACATTAAAGCGTGGAGGAGGTGTATATGCCGGAATATTGGCCGATGCGGGAAATAGTTATATGGATGAGTTTGGTTATCGTATATGGAATAGTATGGGTAAGGAACGGCTTAATATTCAGTTAACACTGGATTATCATCTTCAAAGCATTGTTGAGAGTACCATGGACCGTATGGTAGACAAAGGTGCGGTTGTACTTTTGGATATACTAAACGGAGATATTCTGGCAATTTCTTCAAGGCCGGATTTTAATCCTTCCAACATTAATCCTTCCTTATCCGATGAGGAACAGCCATTGTTTAACAGAGCTCTTGGAACCTATATCCCCGGGTCAATCTTTAAAATGATAACTGCTGCTGCAGCTTTGGAAAACAATTTTTCACCGGATGTTATGTATAATTGTCCCGGATATGTGGATTTAGGCGGCTTAAAAATGAAATGTACAAGCTATGACGAGGGAGGACATGGAAATATTAATATGGTTCAGGCCTTTGCAAGATCCTGCAATTCGTATTTTATTAATTTAGGTATGGAAGTGGGTCGTGATAAAATTTTAGCAATGGCAGATAAATTTGGGCTTGGCAGAAAAACAGGTTTAGAAAATGAAGGTATTGAAGAGTCAGCTGGAATTCTGCCCAGCTATATTGGGAATGCATCACCGGCAGAAATAGGAAATATATCAATCGGGCAAGGTGAGATACTGGTATCACCGATTCAAGCGGCAAATATAGCATCGGTTATTGCCAATGGGGGATTATTGCATGATGTGTCATTGATAAAGGCAATTGTAAACAGTCAGGGTGAAAAAGTCAGAAATGTCAGCGTACCAAAATGGAGCAGGGCTATCTCAAAAGAAACGGCGGCTGCTCTGCAGGGAATGATGCTTTTAACTGTTCAGTCCGGAACAGGTAAATGGGCTGATATAGGTGGCCATGGCGGAAGTGCAGGAAAGACCGGAAGTGCAGAAACAGGGTGGGTAAAGGACAACAGAAATATTTTGCATGCATGGTTTTCAGGATACTTCCCGGTAGACTGTCCACGTTATGCTCTTTGCGTTTTTATAGAAGATGGGCAAAGCGGCTCAAGCAGTGCAGCTCCAATTTTTGCGGAAATATCGGCGCAAATAATGGATGCAGGTTTCTAACGAAAGATACTAAAAAACCGGCTCTGCGATGCCTTAGACGGCAATGAGCGATAATCGATAAACTTCGTCATATTTCCCTTGTTTAATAATCATAAATTTAGAAAAACCTGCTTGTAATGAGCATATTAGCTTTTAATTGCAGGTAATAGAAAAACTTTTCTTGTAAAATGTGGAACAGAACAATATAATAAACCTATATAAGTCAAGGGAGGTTTTTAGTGTGAATGAGAAAATAAGGGTTCTAGTTGCTGATGATAACGATGCATTTGGCATGATTATCACAGAGTTTTTAGAAAGCCAGAGTGACATTGAAGTAACAGCCAGGGTTGAGAACGGCGAGGATGCAATAGAAATGATAGAGAAAACAAATCCGGATATTGTTGTTCTTGATATTATTATGCCGAGACTTGACGGGTTAGGTGTTTTAATGAAGTACAAAAATGTCCCTGCGTCCGAAAAGCCTTTATTTATAATCTTATCTGCCGTAGGACAGGACACAATAACACAACAAGCTCTTTCCTTAGGCGCAATCTATTACATTGTAAAACCCTTCGATTTAAGTGTACTTGTGGATAGAATCAGGGAATTAGTAAGGACACATATCCCAACAGTAATAAGAATGGAACCGTCAGTACAATCCACAAGTCTGTCAAAATCAAATTTCGGCGGAGATAATGTTCAGACAAGAATAACCCAAATAATGAGAGATGTCGGCGTCCCGGCCCATATTAAAGGATACCAGTATATGCGGGATGCCATTATAATGGCGATTAAAGACCGTGAAATAATCAGTGCGGTAACAAAAAGGCTATATCCTGAACTGGCCAAGAACCATAAGACAACTCCCAGCAGAGTTGAGCGCGCTATACGCCACGCAATCGAAGTTGCATGGAACCGTGGTAAGGTAGATACTATCAATGATTTATTTGGCTACACCATAAACACCCGCAAAGGAAAGCCTACCAATTCTGAGTTTATTGCACTGGTTGCTGATACATTGAGGTTAAGTGATCAAGTTGCGAAATGACAACAGGAAGAAATAATTGTAAAGTATATAAATAATTAATTTTTAGCTTGTAAAGTTCGCGTTGAGGTGGTATACTAAATCGGTAAGTCAGTCTTATACGCATGGATTTATTCTTTTTTAGTTTGAGCTCTCTTTAATTGTTTGGAGTGAGTAGTAAAGAAGACCTGATCCAAATAAATTAAGGAGGTATTTGACTAATGGCAGACAAAACTTTATCATGCAAAGATTGCAACTCAGAATTCATTTTTACAGAGGGCGAGCAAGCTTTCTACCAGGAAAAAGGATTTGAGAACGAGCCCCAGAGATGCCCGGATTGCAGAAGGGCAAGGAAAATGGAAAGAAACAACCGTAACAGAAGTTTCAGCGGCGGAAATCGTTGGTAATCAGAAAGAAGAGCATATGCTCTTCTTTTTTTATGGTCTGAGTAAGGCTTGCCCGGGATATCAAGCGGGAGTGCCATCCTGAGCTTTAAGTATACAAGCTTAGCGGCTGTAGCCTACTGCTGCACCTGTTTTATCATAAAAAAATAGGGCCCGCTAAAGAGCCCTGTGTCGGCAGATAAGATCAATAAGAACCAATCAGGCATGGGAGACTCAAAGATGAAGCTATGCCAGTAAGGAGATTCTCTGTCGCTGTCACAGTAAGTTTACCAGCAGCACCTGCAGCAACATACACAACAGCATCTGCAACAACAACAGCACCTGCAACAACATCTGCAACAGCACCTTCTTCGCCTTCGGCTCCAGCTACCGAAAAACATAATATTCTCCTTTGTACAAGCTCCTATTACATAGTATTCTTGTTCGGGCAATAATGCCACCACTCATCATTACAATAATAATTAAGATAATTTTCAACAAAAAGGTTTTATTTTTCTGCAAAAGGGTGCATAATTATATTGTATTGCAAATGCAAATCATTTGCATCTGACAAAGGAGTTATTATAATATGAAAAAAATTGGAGTATTACTATTATTTTTTATACTATTGCTGTCCATTGCAGCATGCGGTCGGAATGCCGAAAATATTGATTTTGAGCAGGATGATGAAACCTTAATTGTAACCTCATTTTACCCGATGTATATATTTACCGGCAATATAGCAGCTAATATTGAAGGCGTTAAAGTTGTTAATATGACCGAGCCTCAAACAGGATGTCTTCATGATTACCAGCTTGTTCCGGCAGATTTAAAAGTTTTGGAGAAAGCGGATATTTTCGTCATCAACGGAGCCGGTATGGAATCGTTTCTTGAAAAAGTAATCAGTCAGTTACCTGACCTAACTATAATTGAAGCTGCTAAGGATATGGATTTGTTAGTGGATGGTAGTGGAGAGGAAAATCCTCATGTATGGGTTAGCATAAGTGGTGCGATTCAGGAGGTAAAAAATATTACAGAAGGGCTTATAGCAGCTGATCCTAAGAATGAGGCTTCTTACAGAAAGAACAGTGAAGGATATGTTAAAAAGCTTGAAAATCTTAAGAATAGTATGCATGAGGCTTTAAAAGATATCAAAACAAAGGATATAGTTACATTTCACGAAGCTTTTCCATACTTTGCGCATGAATTTGGTCTTAATATTGTTTCAGTAATTGAGAGGGAGCCGGGTTCAGAGCCGAGTGCAGGTGAATTGGCAGATACTATTAAAGCTATAAATGATGCTCAGACTAAGGTGATTTTTGCAGAGCCTCAGTATTCGGCTAAGGCAGCAGAATCAATTGCCGCTCAAACCGGGGCAGAGATTTATGTTCTGGACCCGGTGGTTACCGGTCCCAAGGTAGCAGAATTAGACAGCTATGAAAAGACTATGGAAGAGAATTTAGAAACATTGATTGAGGCGTTAAAATGAAGAAAGCTCATATTCTCGAAAGTTGCAGTCAACAACAGTGTTGTGGGTTGTGTTGCACAAAAATTGAAAATTTCGGTGTGACTTTGGGAAACACTGAGATCCTTAAAAATGTCAATCTTCATATTCATTGTGGAGAGCTGACAGCAATTATTGGCCCCAATGGTGCAGGGAAAAGTACACTTATAAAGGCAATTCTCGGTGAAGTAGCTCATACCGGGTCATTAAAATATGTTCAGGCACAACAAAGAGCATACCAGGACCCTGTTATAGGATATGTACCACAGAGCCTTAATCTGGATTCTACATCACCTACAAGTGTTTTAGATTTATTCCTTTCCTGTAGATCCCGCTTTCCTGCGTGGATAATAAAAAGGAGAAAGGAAGTAGAAAAAATAAAAGAGAAACTGGCCGTGGTAAAGGCCGATCACCTGATAAACAGACGTCTTGGTGCTCTGTCCGGAGGAGAGCTGCAAAGAGTTCTTCTGGCTTTGGCACTGGATCCTGTCCCGGATATGCTTCTTTTGGACGAGCCGGTATCCGGAATAGATAAAAATGGGATGGAATTATTTTACGAAACAGTTTCAGCCCTAAGAGAGGCATATGACCTGACAATTATTTTAGTGTCCCATGACCTTGATATGGTTCAGCGGTATGCCGACAGGGTTGTTTTGTTAAATCAATCTGTCCTTAAAGCAGGTCCCCCGGATGAGGTGCTTCAAAGCCAGAGTTTTTATGATACCTTTTCATTAGGATGGCAAAAGCAAAAATATACAGAGGGAGACAAAAATTAATGGAATTTTGGTATAGGCTCTTAGAAATATTGCCTTTTGAATGGGCGAAAGCAGGACAAATGATTTTTATGAAGAATGCCCTGTTGTCAATTATACTTTTGACTCCCATATTTGCATTACTGGGAACAATGGTGGTCAACAACAGGATGTCGTTTTTCTCGGATGCCCTGGGACACGGTGCCTTTACAGGTGTTGCTATTGGAGGACTTTTGGGTTTTGTTCAGCCAATAGGATCAGCGGTTTTATTCTCTATAATCTTTGCTTTTCTTATAGCTCTTATTAAGCACAAGAGTAAGATGGCCAGCGACACCGTCATTGGAGTTTTTTCCTCGACCGCCATTGCGTTGGGAATATTCCTCGCTACCCTTGGCGGAAAGAATTTTGCTAAGCTTAATACTTATTTAATAGGAGATATTTTGAGTATTACACCGAAAGAAATAGCATTAATTGCCATTGTTCTTCTTCTGGTAACAGTATTTTGGCTTCTGGTCTTTAACAGATTGCTTATGGTCAGCGTAAATCAATCACTGGCAGGGAGCAGGGGCATACATACATTCTGGTATGAGGTTATATTCAGCTGTGCAGTTGCAATTATTGTTACAGTTTCAATGTCCTGGATAGGCTTACTGGTCATAAACTCGTTTTTGGTTCTGCCTGCAGCATCTGCACGGAATATCGCTCAAAATCAGAGACAATATCACCTTCTGGCTGTTATTTTTTCTGTTTTTTCGGGAATTAGCGGTCTTGTTCTGTCTTATTACATTGAAACAGCTACTGGCTCAACCATTGTGATTATTTCGGCCATTATTTTCTTCATCACATATGGATTGAGAAAGAAATTTGCCT
>JAAYTR010000229.1 GCA_012523685.1 Clostridiaceae bacterium
AGTTTATTATTTAGTATAACATGACAATAGTTAACATATAAAGGTCAACATTATCTTCCTAGATAACCACCGTCCACAGGAAGGATTACGCCATTAACATAACTACATGCATCACTGGCTAAAAATACTGTAGCGCCCTTCATATCTTCGCCTGTTCCCCAACGATGCTGGGGTATCCTGGCAAGAATCTCGGAATTTCGACCTGAGTCGTTAATGAGTGCAACATTCATTTTTGTATCCATATATCCGGGTGCAATTGCGTTTACATTAATCCCTTTACCCGCCCATTCATTAGACAGAGCCTTGGTAAGCTGTGCAATACCACCCTTTGATGCTGCATATGCAGGAATAGTGTAACCTCCGAAAAAGCTAATTAATGAAGCAACATTAATTATTTTTCCGCCGCCCTTGGGTATCATATTAAGTGCGGCAAGCTGGCAGTAACGGAAGGATACTGTAAGATTTATCTCTAATACATCATCCCAATCACTAAGCGGGAACTCTTCACATTTATGTCTTCTCTGTATTCCTGCAGCATTTACCAGAATATCAACTTTACCACCAAGAATATTCAGTGCTTCTTCAAAGGATTTATCTACTTGCGCTCTGTCAGTCAATTCAGCATAAACTGGATTGACTTTATATCCTTTTTTACTTAACTCGTCCGATATGCTCTTGGTCCGCTCACCTCTGCCTATTACCACTGCTTCGGCCCCTGCTTCAACCAGTGCTTCAAGCATGCTCTTACCGAGATCTCCGGCCCCGCCGACAACTATTGCCTTTTTACCCGTTAAATCAAACATATTCATATTAGCATTCTCCTTAAATATATTACCCTACTGCCTAATTATAAACTATTAAACACCGATAATCACCTTTTGTCACTCTTGGGCGGATAAAACCCATTATGGTATTTTCTTAGTGGAATAAAATAATTTAATATTATATTGTAGTCCAAATTTTCACCTATTTGCTTACATACGATTGAGAAAGATTATTTTGTACAATTTTTGGTAAATCTAATTTTAAATTCCCTAAACATGCCCTTTTGGTAATTCATTGAATATGAAGGAGTTAAATTCATATGTTTCATTTCTAAAATCAAACTATCCTGACGTTGACATCTTAAATAAGCATTGGTATGATATGTATGGTTTGGGTTTTTGAAAGATACTGGATATACAGTGGAATGGTTTTTTATTAATGAATTATTTGTATTTATTGCAATTTTATATTAATAAAAAATCATTTTGCGGTACCCTGGGTCTGATTTAAAGCCTTATTTTCTAACTATTTATTAAAGGGAGGCCAAAAATGAGTAACTCATCTTATAATCCTTATGAGATTGCACAGCAGCAATTTGACTCGGTTGCCTCAAAGCTCGACCTTGATGCCGCAACCCGCGAACTTTTGCGCCAGCCTATGCGCGAATATCATTTCACAATTCCCGTAAAAATGGATGACGGGACCACTAAAGTATTTAAAGGATTCAGAGTTCAGCATAATGATGCCAGGGGTCCTGCAAAAGGCGGTATTCGTTTCCATCCGATGGAAACCATTGATACAATCCGGGCTCTTTCTATGTGGATGACATGGAAATGTTCAGTTGTAGACATTCCTTTAGGTGGAGGTAAAGGCGGCGTTATTTGTGATCCCAGAAATCTTACAGAACGCGAACAGGAAAGATTATGCCGTGGCTATGTGCGTCAGCTGGCAAGAAATGTAGGCCCGAATACTGATGTACCCGCGCCCGATGTTATGACAAATGCAAAGCATATGCTTTGGATGCTTGACGAATACGAAACTATACATGGCAGCAGAAGCCCGGGATTTATTACAGGTAAACCGGTTGGCATGGGTGGTTCATTAGGAAGAACAGAAGCAACGGGTTTTGGTGTTGTTTATGTTCTTAATGAAGCACTGAAAAATCTTAATATGCCTATAGAAAATACTACTGCCAGTTTTCAGGGTTTCGGAAATGTTTCTCAATATGCTGTCAGGTTATATCAGCAATTAGGCGGCAAGGTTGTTGCAATTTCCTGCTGGAATGAAACCGATAAAAAAGCATATACCTTCCGAAAGCTGGATGGCATGGATATAGATGCTCTGGCAAGCATTACAGACTCATACGGAACAATTGATAAAGAAAAAGCCATGAATCTGGGATATGAAGTCCTTTCTGGTGAAGCCTGGATTGAGCAGGATGTTGACATATTAATTCCTGCTGCTTTGGAAAATCAGATAACAATTGAAAATGTTCATAAAATAAGCAAACAGGTTAAGGTTATTTGCGAGGCAGCTAACGGACCTACAACACCTGATGCTGATAAAATAATTAATGAAAGAAACATCTTCCTTATTCCCGACTTTTTAGCTAATGCCGGAGGCGTTACCTGCAGCTATTTTGAGCAGGTTCAGTCAAATCAGAATTATTATTGGGAAAAGGATGAAGTTCTTGCAAAACTGAATATAAAAATGACTTCAGCTTTTAAAGCAGTTTATGAACTTGCACAAAGCAAGAACTTACGTATGCGTGACTCTGCCTACGTAATTGCTATTAACCGTGTCGCACAAGCTGTTAAAAGCCGCGGGTGGGTTTAATTTAACTTATCAGAGAGCATTGAATCTTGATTTCACTACTCGCATAGTGCTATTTATGGTATATAATATAGGAGGTTGGTAATTTTTCCAACCTCCAATTTTAATAAAGGGAGCCCTTCACAGTATGAGTAATGAAAATATGGAACCCAACAATTTACTTGATGTTTTGAAGGAACGCGAAAAAGAGTTAAACTGCCTGTATATGGTTGATGAAATTCTTGAAAATCATCAATTGTCTCTCCCTGAACTTTTTAATGCAATAATAAAAGTTTTACCTTCGGGTTGGAGATTCCCCGAACTGTGCCGTGCTAGAATATTATACAAAAACCAAAACTATCAGAGTCCCGGATTTATATCCTCTCCCCTCTCTGAAACATGTAATATTAAATCCGACGGGAATATTGTGGGTAACATAGAAATTGTCTATATTAAAGAAGTACCAGGAACTGATGAGGGCTATTTTCTTCTTAAAGAAAAAAAGCTGATTAAGACTGTTGCTGACAGAATCGGTCAAATGCTGGTTTACAGACAAATGAAAGCTGTGATGAACAACTGGGAAGATTCAAAGTCAAATTCAACCGGTTCTGAAAGCGGATCAAAAGAATGGGAATTTTTAATAGAGTTTCTTAAGCACACCGATCACAGTATGCTTCTTCACATATGCAGGAAGCTGACAAATTATCTTCTTCTTTTAGGTGTAAATGAGGCATCTGATCTTTTTTATTGTTCACCCGATAACTTAGTTAATGATGACGGTTATGCAAATTATCCAACCGTAGCTGCGCCTATAGGTGACATAACATGTATTTGTGAAAATGCATTCAGTGTCGCAAAAAAATATATCGGTGCCGATGAATTAAAAAATCAAATTAAGAGATGGATGCAGGAAGAAAACGCTTATTCCCTCGTAAAAGCAATTGGTAGTAACTCCCCATCTCTTCACAATATAATTGAAGCACTCAGGAAATTCCAAAAATCCTCTAAGAACGACGAACTCTTGTTTTCTCCGAAAGGCCGCTGGCTTACCGTCGGCTTAATAAAGAACTTTTTATCTGATAAGCCTGATTTTATTAACATCGCTGCTCAATACTTAAATTATAATGACTTTAATGATATTATTGACAGAATTATTTACCCTTCGAACAGCCAAGGCCGTATCGGAGGAAAAGGTACAGGTTTATTTCTTGCAAATAAGATAATTTCAAAAGAAAAGAATAATCTTCCTCAGCTTCACTCAGTTAAAATCCCAAAAACCTGGTATATCACAACGGATACCATAACCAGGTTCCTGCATTATAATGATTTGGAAGAGCTCAACGAGCAAAAATACAGGGATATCAAAGAAATACGTTTAGAATACAGAAATATTATACAATTAATGAAAAGCTCCAAGCTGCCGCCGGAAATTACAAACAGTCTCTCTGTGGCTTTAGATGATTTTGGCGATACACCAATTATAGTCAGAAGCTCCAGTGTCCTGGAGGATCAGACCGGTGCTTCTTTTTCAGGTAAATATAAAAGTCTGTTTTTAGCCAACCAGGGCAGCAAGCAAGAGAAATTAAATGCTCTTCAGGATGCAATTATTGAAGTATATGCATCTGTTTTTGGTCCTGATCCCATTCAGTACAGAGCAGAACGGAACTTATTGGATATTCATGAGGAAATGGGTATAATGATTCAACAGGTTGTTGGAACAAAAGTCGGCAAATACTTCTTTCCTCTGTTTTCCGGTGTTGCTTTCAGTAATAATGAATACAGATGGTCCCCCAGAATAAAGCGTGAAGACGGTTTGATAAGGATGGTTCCCGGTCTTGGTACCCGCGCAGTAGACCGCTTAACCGATGATTTTCCAGTACTCGTATCCCCTCAGCAGCCGGGTATCAGGGTAAATATAGTGCCAGAGGAAATAAAAAGGTATTCACCTAAGAAGATAGATGTCATAAATCTTGAAAATAACGCATTTGAAACTATTGAAATATCAGGTCTGCTAAAAGAAATTGGCAACCAAATGGATAATATAAATAAGATTGTATCTATAATGGAATATGATCATATTCGTAAACCTAATATACTGGAGATAGATTTTCAGAAGGATGATCTTGTTGTAACCTTTGACGGCATTATAAACGATACAAATTATATTAAACAAATAAATACAGTTATCAAGACTTTAAAGGCAAAGCTGGGATATGCCGTTGATATTGAATTTGCATCTGACGGAAAGGATTTATATCTTTTGCAATGCAGACCTCAAAGCACAAGGGACGATATTGCTCCTGCCCCTATTCCCCAGGATGTTCCGGCCAAAGATATTATCTTTACTGCCAACCGATATATTTCAAATGGATTAATTCAAAATATTTCTCATATAGTATACATCATCCCGGAACGCTACAGTGAATTGTCCGAGCTTGACGAACTAAAGACAGTGGGCAGAATTGTCGGCGCGTTAAATGCATTCCTTCCCAAACGCCAGTTTATTCTCATAGGTCCCGGCCGCTGGGGAAGCCGTGGAGATATCAAACTGGGAGTATCGGTCACATATGCGGACATCTGTAATACCGCCGCTTTAATAGAAGTTGCCAGAAAACAAAGTGGATATATACCCGAATTATCCTTTGGTACTCACTTTTTCCAGGATCTTGTTGAAGCTAACATACGAGTGCTTCCCCTATATCCGGATAATGAAGGAATTATTTTTAATGAAAAATATCTTACAAAGACAAAAAATATTCTCAAAACAATATTCCCGGAATATGAGAGATATGAAGATGTTGTAAGAGTAATTGATATTCCTTCTACATCAGACGGATATAATATGAGAATATGTATGAATGCTGACTTATCCCGGGCGATGGGTTTTCTTACACCCCACAGGATTAAACTTCCACGCCGGCAAACAGTTGTTGAATACGAGGATTATACCGGCGATGACAAAGCCTGGAGATGGCGATATCATATGGCTGAGCAATTGGCTGCAAGAATTGACCCGACCCGGTTCGGCGTTAAAGGCTTCTATCTTTTTGGAAGCACAGGTTCAGGTACGGCGGGACCGGGCAGTGATATTGATATCATTATTCATTTTGAAGGAGACGATTCACAGCAAAAAGAGCTGTTAAGCTGGCTTGACGGCTGGAGTATGAGTCTTGCTGAGATAAACTATATGAATACCGGCTATAAAATGGACAGAATTCTTGATGTCCACATCATAACCGATGAAGACATCAAGAATAAAGATTCCTTCGCGATAAAGATTAATCATCCGGTAGACCCTGCTATACCTTTAAAGATCTCTTAGGATTTCATAACAGCCTTTTTCCTGTGAGCCTTTAACATTATTAGTAAGAGCGGGATTAAATATGCAACCAGCAACCCTAAGGTGACAAACAGCATGTTGTCTGATTCAGGTGCAAGCCCGATAAATATCAGCATAGGAGCTCCTAAGGCGATTGCAAAGCTGCTTCCCGTCAATAGATTATTTGCAGCGGGAGTTTTGAATTCCGGGTCTATTTCCCTTAGCAATACAACACCTGAACTGATTGTTCCTGTGAGCATTCCGTACATCGAGACCATCCCT
The DNA here is from genome assembly GCA_012523685.1 of Clostridiaceae bacterium. Taxonomy (GTDB): domain Bacteria; phylum Bacillota; class Clostridia; order DSM-8532; family DSM-8532; genus DTU059. Next base: position 6,179 of record JAAYTR010000229.1, read on the forward strand.
TCATGTACATATCCGGGATAGATTTTCTTGCATAACCATAAAAGATAATAATAGGTTACTATTCCGCCTGTTATAGCTATCAGAATAAAAGGAATCCATAACCCTTTCAATTCTTTGAATTCAATTGATGCGATTCCGGCGATGGTCATAAAATCAAAGGATATGCCGGATATCCTTGATAATAAATAATTGTTCGGGTATTGGCGCGTCATTACCTTAGCTTTTGTCAAAGCATCAAATCCCAGTCGACAGCCTGTTGCTAACAATGAGCCTGTGATAAAGTTAAATCCCCAAATTAGCGGTGACAACGTCTTTGACAGACCCGGAGCGACATCTGCAAGTAAGCTTGTAATTCCAAGAGAAACCAAATACGTGGCCAGATATATTAACAGAACCAGTGCAAACTGAACCGAAAACCTGTCCACCGATTGGGATATTGGAATTTCATTTTCGTCCTGAAAATCTTCTACAGTCACTGAACCGGATACATAAGCCGACTTTTGTACTGTAATTTGTTTATGCCTGCTTACTATATTAATATAAAAAACACCTACAACACAGGCACATATAAATCCTGCCGCGGCAATCGACAATCCAAATGACTGTCCCCCCGCAAAACCCAGCTGCTCATATGATGAACCCACATTATTAGCCTGGCCCGGGCCTTGACCAAATCCCATAGGTAAAAGGATTCCGGCAGCCTTAAAGAAATCGGGCATGATTGTATACGCAAGCCCTATTGAAATAATCAGACCTGTAATACCTTGTACCAAATATGTACTTACTATCAGTGCACCACTTTTTAGTCCTGTTAAATCACTTTTTTCTTTCTCGCTGTATTTTGCGGGGATTCTAAGTGAAAGAGCAATAAAACCAATTCCTATTGTATGGTAAGTTACTTTTTCCAGAAAATAACCATCCATAGGGATTAAATTCATTTCCCTCAAGAATAGTGCTATAAAACCGCCTAATACCGCCGTAGGTATCATAGCCTTTCTGATAAACATAATCTTTCGGGTGAGGATGTTAGCAAAGAGCAGGAGTCCGGCGATTAAGCCAAACTGAATAATAAAATTCCATAAACCGGTATTAGCTGCCGAAAAGTCCAAAAACACCACTCCTCGTATATTATCATTTATTGGATTTTAAATATTTAAATAGTTCCCTGTATTTCAGAGCACTTCTGGGATAGCTGGATTTTATTTCATACGCCTGCCTGTCATTTGTGGCAAATGCAAT
>JAAYTR010000022.1 GCA_012523685.1 Clostridiaceae bacterium
ATTACTATAGTTGCATATTCATTTTCAGCAAAATCGTATTCATCAGAGCGAATTTGGGTAAAGTTTCCACCCGGCTTACGTGAGATAATAGGTCTTACCCCAAACCATAAAGTGATAAAAATAAGTGCTGCTATAATCAAATTTTTAATTAAATTATTTTTCTTCATATAAAATCCCTCATAATCTTTATCGTATAAAAACAGAAAAATAAAAAGGGGCAAATTTCCTGTCTGTCTATGTCATAATTAAAGTTTTTCATATATAATTAAATAAAAGTGATATTATTACAATATTCGCTCAGAGGTGTATATATTGTTAAACAATAAAAGCAATAAATTTAATAATGACCTTGATGGCATAGTTTGGATTACAAATCAACGGGTTTTCGTTAAGAACGAAAAGAAAGATGGAATGCCCCCGTTAATTAATCCATGCGATGAGGTAAAACTGCTGGTTAACGGATTGCAATTTAACCATATTACCTCTGTATCAGAAAATGATGTAATAGAACTAAAAACATCTGAATCTGAAATAGATGCCGAAATGCATATTGAGGTTAAAGAAGATGGTTTAAAAGCGTTTCTTAGCTATGCTCCGGCCAGAATTGTAAAAAATTTTATTGAAGACTCCCCTCCGGTTAATAAACTGGACGTTAAGGTTAAACAACAGACAATCGAAACTAAAAGCATCAATGCAGAGCAGATCAAGGATTTCTTAAAACGTTCAGATATTGTATATGGGATTGATGATAATATTATTGAAGAAATCTGCAGTAAAAATACTGCAAGTACATATTTGGTTGCCAAAGGTATTGCTGCTGTAGAGCCAACTGATGACACTATTGAGTATTATTTCAATAAAGATGATACTACAACACAGTTTAAACCAAAAGTCAATGAGAGTGGAAATATTGATTTTAAAAACATCTCTTCATATCAAACGGTTCGCAGCGGACAAATAATAGCAAAAATAAAAAAGGGTATACCGGGAAAACCCGGAAAAACCGTTACAGGAAAGCCCATACCCTGTGGAAATTCCCGGAAGATTACTATACTGCCTTCTTTTTCAACAAAATATGATGAAAAAACCGGGGAAATAATGGCCACCAGAAGCGGGAGGCCCGCGGTGCAGGAAAAGGGCGATTCTGTAACCTTCCAAATATATGACACCATCACTATTGATGAAGTGAATATGAAAACAGGGAATGTCCATTTTAAAGGCGATATAGAAATAAAAACAAATGTATGCGAATCTATGGAGGTTGTGGCAAAACGGGATATCCTGATAAAAGGCAATGTAGATTTTGCAAGTATTTATGCAGGAAATAACATTACAATAAAGGGAACGGCAATTACAAGCAAAATCAATGCGGCAATGAGTGACATCGTTGCAAAGGATCCGGCACCTCTTCTGCAGAAACTTATAAAGGGGATAAAAGAGCTCATAGCGAATATTAATGAGGTATATACGAGCAGAGTTGAATCAGATCATTACGATTCATTCTCAGATCTTGTTCGATATTTACTGAATGGCAGGAACAGACATTTGCCTATGCTTATTTATGAGGTAATGAGTTCC
>JAAYTR010000023.1 GCA_012523685.1 Clostridiaceae bacterium
AAACCCAAATTTATTTTCGAAATAACCGAAAATATGTTTTTATTTGTGATAAAATGTAGTTAAAAATGTCACAGGTGATTACTTTGCATCATGTTTTTATCATTAATCCTATAGCCGGTAAAGGACGTGCCGTTCAAATGATTGGGGACATAAAATCCAAATTTAAAGATTTTATTCAATCATTTGAGATTTCGATAACAGAAGCTCCGGGACACGCAACAGAAATTGCTAAAAAGGCTGTTTCAAATGGTGAGGCTGTCCGTATTTATTCAGTTGGCGGAGACGGCACTCTTAACGAGATTGTTAACGGAATTGCAGGTTTCCCTAATGTCGAACTTGGTATAATACCTTGCGGGTCGGGCAATGATGTTGCACGGTACCTTTACCCTGTAATTGATCCCTTAAAGCTGATAAGAGTGCTCCCTGTCTCAACTTCAAAAACCATAGATTTAGGTAAGCTAAACGGAAATTATTTTTTTAACATTGCATCCATAGGCTTTGACGCTGAGGTTGTACGAAATAGTCGTTATTTCAAGCGGTTCCCTCTTATATCGGGTTCAATGTCCTATATTTTAGGCGTTTTGGTGACTCTGATTAATTGTAAAAAATATAAGCTGAAAATTACACTTGATAATACTACCCCCATTGAGAAAGAGTTTTTATTGACTATCTTTGCCAACGGCTCTTACTATGGCGGAGGTATGCTGGCTGCCCCAAGCGCTAAAATGGATGACGGAATATTTGACTTTTATCTGGTTGAATCACTTCCACGCCGGAGAATTCTTAGATTTTTTCCTCTGTTCCAAAAAGGAAGGCACGAAAATATGGAAGAAGTCAGCGTGTCAAGAGGAACAAGGGCAACAGTGGAAAGTGCAGCTCCTTTCCCAGTCAATATAGATGGGGAGATAAGTCTTGAAACACATGTATCTATAGAATTGTTCCCGAAACATATTAAAGTGCTTATTCCATAGGGATTGACAGTTTATTGGCTTCGTTGTTAAGTAAATAAAATCCTTGAGGATTTTCAGGATTCTTTTTGTTATATTTAAACTGATTTCCGTCCATACCAGAAAAGATCCCTCCAGCTTCGGTGGCTATTATTTCCATAGCTGCAGTATCCCATTCCATAGTACGTCCAAACCGGTAGTATGCCTCAACATCGCCTCTGGCCAAGAGGCACCCCTTATACGCACTGCCCGCTACAATAACGTGATTGATATTGTTAATTGAGATGAGCTTATCCAGCATGTGAGAATGATGGGTGCGGCTTTTTGCTAATCTAATATTTCCAATCCTTTTTGATACATGAAGACGCTTTTCTTCACCGTTTATCAGAGAAAATGCCCCTTCTCCCGCCCATCCATAGTAGAGTTCTTTATAAACAGGAACATATATTACTCCTCCGATGGGCTTTCCCCATTCGGTGAGAGCAATATTTACGGTAAACTCATCATTTCCTCTGATAAACTCTTTGGTACCATCCAGAGGATCTACTAAAAAGCAATATCTCTTTTCCAGCCTTGATAGGTCATCAGATGATTCTTCAGCCAGAATTCCCATATCCGGAAATTCTTTTTTAATTCCACTGACAATAATATCATTGGCATTTTTATCAGCTTCAGTTACAGGTGAGTTGTCCTCCTTGTATTCTGGCGAAATATCCTTATTAAACAGCTTTAGTATCTCTTCCCCCGCAATAATTGACAGTTCTTTAATTGTATCAAGTACATCTTTAGAATTTAGCAAAACACCATCACCTAAATAATTCTTGTGTATTTTTTCCGGTCCTTATTATATTCTATTCTGTATACCTCTTTTACCTGTAAACCGAGTGCTGTACTGGCATTAATCACTTGGTTCAGATACTGCTCGGGAAACAGGAGACAGTAGCCGCATCCGGCCTTAGCAATCCTGCAGGGAGTTGAAATGACTTGAAAGACAATCCCTTTTTGCTCAAATACCCGGCATATTCTATAAGCATAATTCCCAGAATCATAAAGTGCAATACAATCCACAGCATATACCTGTTATAGCTTAATCATATTATATGCTATTCTTATGCTGGCTTCGCTGTCACAAAAGCTGTGTAAAAAGAAAAACATATTTTTACTTGCTTTCATTATATCTGGCTAAAAACTGCCTGGTCCGCTCTTCCCTGGGATTATCAAAAACCTCCTGTGGTGTGCCCTGCTCGACAATTGCACCTTCATCCATAAATATAATCCTGTCAGCTACATCGCGGGCAAAATTCATTTCATGAGTAACGATAATCATAGTGGTATTCCGTTCCGCCAAATTCCGAATAACTCTTAACACTTCGCCGGTGAGTTCAGGATCCAGTGCAGAGGTAGGCTCATCAAAACACAAAATGTCCGGCTCCAGAGCCAGCGCCCGGGCAATGGCTACACGCTGCTGCTGCCCGCCGGATATCTGATGAGGATAATAATTAAGCTTATCAGACAGTCCTACCTGAGACAGAAGTCTTTTACCGTTTTCCTGGATCTCATCCAGGATAGATTTTTTATTCTGTTTATAATCTGATCGCTCCCTGGCCAGCAATTCTGCTGCCAGAGTAACATTTTTAAGAACTGTATACTGGGGAAATAAGTTAAAGTTTTGAAAAACCAGTCCAAAATGAAGGCGCTTTTTTCTCACTTCGTTTTCTTTCTGTGTGGCAGGATCCGTCGCATCAAAAATGACCTCATTATTTACGGTAATAATTCCTTTATCAGGCCTCTCCAAAAAGTTCAGGCATCGAAGCAGTGTAGTCTTTCCGCTTCCTGAAGAACCGATAATAGCCAATGCCTCTCCTTTTTCCAATGAAAAATTAATCCCATGCAAAACCTGAAGGGTATCAAAACGCTTTTCTATATCTTTAACTTCTAAAACTGCCATGATAATTCCCTCCCTTTATGCACGAAAATAACTCAGTTTCTTTTCCAGATAATCAAACAATACGGTTAATACACCTATGAAAATGAGAAAATAAATTCCCGTTGCAAACAGCGGCCAAATAAGGCCTTTACTACTGTATTCTCCGGCCATCATAATGATTTCCTTATTAGCAATAATACGGGCAAGGGATGTATCCTTAACTAAAGTCATTACTTCATTCCCCACAGGCGGAAGGATACGCTTCACAACCTGCAGCAGTGTAACTTTGAAAAAAATCTGTCCCTTTGTCATTCCTAACACCTGACCTGCTTCATATTGTCCTCTCGGTATGCTTTCAATACCGCCTCGATAAATCTCAGAAAAATAACAGGCATAATTGATGACAAAGGCAACCGTTGCTGCTGTAAAGCGCCCTGCATCACCATTCGGCCAGGACACAGACATACCCAGAAGTCCGGGCCCAAAAAAGATAACAATAAGCTGTAACATCAGTGGTGTTCCACGGATAACCCAAACAAAGGTTTTTACCAACCAACGAAGCGGTTTAAAGCGGCTCATTGACCCGAATGAAATCAACAGCCCAAGGGGTAGTGAAAATAAAAGCGTTAAAACAAAAAGCCTGCAATTTATCAAAAAGCTCTCCGACAGGCGGCTAATAATCACTGGAATCTGATTCATATCTGGTTACCTCAACATATATACAATGGGGCAGAGATTAAGACCTCTGCCCCTAGTTTAATTTATTATGTGCATCAAGTCTAGTCTGCTAATTCAAGTCCATACTTTTCAGCTAATTTATCCATTGTGCCGTCAGCAAGAAATTCATCAAAAATCTTATTTACCTCTGCACAAATATCGGAACCTTTCCGGAATGCAACTCCATAGTCCTCTTCTGCCAGGTAATCAACAATTTTAATATCCTCATAGTTTGTACCTTTGCCGGTCATGGTTTTAGCAAGTGTTAGATCTAAGACTGCAGCGTCCGCAGTTCCGGCCTTTACTTCCATTAAACATTCTGTCTGCAGGGTTTTAGGTACATAGCTTGCCTGCTTCAGGTTGTCATCGCCCTGAATAACGTCCTCACCCGCAGAACCTTGTTCCGCAGCTACTGCCTTGTCAATTAAGGATGCTGTGCCCTCATAGGCTGTGCCTTCCTTGACCAGAACCACCTGAGCATTCTTCACATAAGGCCTGGTTATTTCCATAGCTGCCTTACGCTCATCATTAATGGTCAAACCGTTCCAAATGCAGTCAATAGACTTTGCATTCAACTCCACTTCTTTGGTATCCCAGTTTATTTCTACGAATTGGGGTTCCAGACCGAGTTTTTTGCAGGTAAGGATGGCTAATTCTGTGTCGAAACCAGTAAATGTTCCACTTTCATCTGTATAATTCATGGGAGCATAGTCGGTGTAACCAATGACAAGTTTGCCGTTTCCTTTGACATAACTAAGGTCACTATCACCTTTTTTAGTACTGGCTCCTTGTGCTCCGCATGCAACCAGCATAAAAACAATAGTTAATACCAAGAGTATTGACAGTATTTTTTTCATTCACGATTCCTCCAATTTTAGTCTACAGAACATTAATATTATACCACGTTAGCGAGATAAAGCAATAAGGTGAGGATCGATATTGAAAATGAACTAATTGTAGTGTAAGGTTACCTGTCTTTAGAATTTACGTGTCCAAAGATCAGGGATTACAAAAAATTATTGTTCAATATTATACAGCATTTCATTTAACATGGCAGACATTTGCTTGATTTCCTGTATTGAATCTTTGATTGATAAAATATCACTGTTTTCATTTTCAATAGCCGCCAGGATCTCTTGATTTGAGGCAGAGTGTTCTTCTGAAATACTGGCTATATTCTCGATACGTTCCTGTACCTGAATGAACTTGTTGAGGACATCATTGATCATCTTGTTTTCAGCATTCAGTAAGGCAAATGTCTCATTCACAGCGGTTTCAACATCTTTAAAATATTCACCGATTTCGTTTAATAACGTATTTCCTTCTTCAACCGCCTTTTCGCCCTGATTCACTTTATTAACTGCCGCTAACGAATTAGAGGATATGACATCTGTAATTTCCTGTATATTATTTGCAGTCATAGCACTCTGTTCAGCAAGCTTTCGAACCTCCTCCGCTACTACTGCGAAGCCTTTACCTTGTTCTCCGGCTCTCGCCGATTCAATTGAGGCATTCAATGACAGCAGGTTTGTCTGCTCTGATATTTCGGTAATTCCCCCCAGAGATTCATTAATATCCCCAATATTTGTCTGTAGCTCATTTACCGTGGCTAGAGCTGCACTGACAGCTTGATTGATTGTCTGCATCTGGGTTATCATAGCGCTAATCTTTTTTGTCCCCTCGGATACCTTCTCGGATATCAGGGCTGAGTTATTAGAGATCTGTTCTGATATTTCCTTCGCTCTGTTAACATCGTCCATAGCTTTAGTCATATTGGAATTAATCTCGTTAATGCTTGCGGCTTGATGCTCTGTACCTTTCACCATTTCATTCATTGTTTTTGTTGATTCACTACTGGACTCTACAATTGAATTCATATTACTTTCAAGCATAGAAACATTATTAATTAATACAGAGGAGGATTCCCCTACTTTATCCAAAGTGGTTTGGAGTTTTAAAACAAGCTTGTTAACCTCCTCCTCTTTTGCTGTTGCCTTCGTGATTATCTGGCTACCCCATTTATTCGAGAAGTAGATCACCAGAAAAATACTATTAATCATAAGCATGGATGATAATAAAAAGCTTACCGGACGTTCAATAAGTTAATTGTACTAAAATTTTCCTCATTAAGTATATTATATAACTAATGGTATTTATTATTCAAGTTTGAATGCATAAATAATACATCTCTTTCTAATTCGTTATCTTGACATGGTTTATTCCATTATCGTATAATAACAATTGCGCAAATCTCAGGGATTTAAGCATATTTTAGCTATATGCGCCCGTAGCTCAGCAGGATAGAGCACAAGTTTCCTAAACTTGGTGTCGCACGTTCGAATCGTGTCGGGCGTACCAAAAAGACAGATCCCGCAATTGGGATCTGTCTTTTTTCACAGCTTATTTATACAATATAATATGTAAAACCTTTCTTGATATCTCCGTTGAACCCCAGGCTAAGGTAAAAATCATGAGCTTCGGTGCGGTTATGGGCGCTTAACAGCATTACTTTATAGCAGTTTTTTTCTTTTGCAAATCCCAGCAGCAGTTGAATCATTGCTTTTCCAAAGCCCTTTCTTCTAAAGTCAGGGTGAGTAATAACATTCTCAATTACGGCATATGGGCGCCCTTTTCTTGTAAGATTCGGGATAACAGTAATGCAGCTTGTTGCCAATAGTCTGCCCTGTTCTTCAACTACCGCATACCGGTATCTTTGGGGGTCATTCATTATCTCATCCCAAATATTTTTCAGCTGATCAAGGGGAGCCAGGGTATCTCCGGGATTTAAAAATTCATATAAATCCATTATTCCCCCAAAATCATTGTATTTCGCAAACCTAACTTCCATTATCATACCTTCTTTCAACTGGCCGTTTCCAGATTATTTAAAATACCCGCTGAAAATGCAAAGAGTGTAACTCCCAGAACAAAACTCCAGCCGGCTAAGGCGCATATCATAAGAAGCTCACTTTCAGTAATGGCAACAACTATACCGGCTGCTATACCACCGGGTATTAGTATCAATAAGTTTACTATCACTTTTAAAAAAATCAATAATCCTTTGCTATGAACCCGTCCAAACAGTCTTCGGGATAAGATATCAGTGTAAATATAGACAGCACCAAACAATGTATAAGTGATAATACAGCTTACTATAATTGATATCGGTGCTTTAAAGAGTATTCCTGAGAGTATAAAAAGAACGGTACCGTCAAATAGATTCTTAATATGCTCCCCCAGGGTCGCAAAAAAGAGTTTTTCCTGGGATGAGGCCGGAATAAGAAATATATAGTGTTTCTCCAGCTCAGAACCCAGTCTCCCCTGTGCCTGAAGAAGCAACAGCATATATAGAGCAAACAGAAGAATCATTGATAAAGACAAAATCTGCGATTCATCAGGCATTACCAGTCTGAATACGATAGCGGCTATTATAACAGATACCGATGATCTGTCAAAAAATAGTACGTAAGCAGTTTTTCTGAGCTCCAGTAAATGTTTATGGAAAATTGCACTGGCCCCGGTACCGGACATTTTTTGCTTTACATTCTCCCTGGCTTTAATGCCGAATGTAATGTTGTTCCCTTCCCGTTTTGCCTTCACAGCTGCTTCAAGGTACTCTGTGCCTTCCAGAACATCCTCATAATAGTCAAGATTCATACGATAGAGAGTGACCGCAGCACCCAGAATAAGAGCAAACATGAAGAATAACCCCACCCAGAATTCAGTGGTAAAACCATTTATAGAAGCAATAGCAATCGAACTGGTCCATCCGATTATAGGAAAATACTTCGCTATCGGATTATCAAAAACAGCCCCCAAAGTATCAACAATATTACGGGTCTGTGCAAGGCTTAACAAAACAAAAACCACTATAACCACTGCAAATACATCAATTACTCTTTTTAGGAGTTTTTTTCTTCCGGATTTCTTGGTCGCCCATGAATATAAAAGCATGCTGATTAACGGATACGCCAACGCATAAACAATGGTTGCAAGCAGTATCATCAATGCACCGTAAGGCTTCATGTCAAAATTATTCTTTAAATTAGGGATCTGGCACAGGGCAATAAAAAGAAACAGAAGCGTTCCTCCCAGCTGTTTGATAAAGCCATAAAGCAAAATATGGTTCGGCTTAATCGGAGCAGTAAAGGCTATATTCACATCTGCCATTCTAAAATATGTGCTGCCTTTATCAATACCTAGTTTAAATGTTGTGTAATACATGAAAATAAATACAATGGTTACAATTCCTATATATAAATCATTTGAACCCTTCCTTATAAGCCCTGAGGGCATAGCGAAGGCAGCAATGAGCATGATTACAACAAAAATAGCAATAAAGAGATACCCGATAAGCAGAAGTGGTTTCTTAAAAACTCCTTTTATGATATTTTTAAGGTGTTTTCTCATAATAAACAGCATTGATCTCATTGCTCAGTTTCCTCCTCCTCAGTTTTGGAGAAAAAGATATGTTCAAGGGACTCACCGCTTAAAGCCATGGCATCCCTTGTATTGTTAAACACAATTTCACCTTTATTCATTATGAGGGCCTTGTCCCAAACATCTGCAATTGAATCAAGAATATGAGTACTTATCAGAATAGCACAACCCGAGTTCTTAAGCTCGATAAGTATTTCCTTGAGTTCTTTTATGGCCTTTGGATCAAGTCCAATCATGGGCTCATCAAACATAACCATACGGGGTTTTATCAGAAGAGCACAACATATACTGACTTTCTGCTGCATACCTTTTGACAGGTCTTTTCCTATCTTTTTCTTTTTGTCGTCCATGTCAAAACGTGTTAACAGCGCATCAGCTGTATCTTTCCAATCCTGTAATCCATAAGCCCTGGCTACGAATTCCAAATGGTCCCAAACACTTAAGTATTCATATAGGGAAGGTGATTCGGGCACGTATCCAAAAACTCTCTTTGCTTCGATGCTTTTGTTAGGCTTGCCATCTATTGAAATTTCTCCATCAAAGCGCAGAAGACCTGCTATTGACTTAATTGTTGTGCTTTTCCCCGCACCGTTGGGTCCTATTAATACGCCAATCTCTCCGCAGCTGATTTCAAATGAGACCTTGTTAACTGCTAAAACCTTTCCGTACTTCTTTGATAAATTTTTAACCTTTAACATACTGACCTCCCGTAGTGGCAGCTAACCTCCATACTATACTGGTAATGAGCATCAGGCACCGCAGCACTTCTTATATTTTTTCCCGCTTCCGCACGGACATGGGTCATTCCTTCCAACCTTTGTACTAACTGCACGATGGTCTTCATTATACTTTTTCCTTATGGAAGCGCGTTCATCAACCGATAATAAATCATTCCATTCCTCAAGCTCATAAAGCCAATGAGCTTTCGCACTGAGCATATTATAGTAGAGCTTATAAAGTAATATACTTTTGTCAATTTCGCTTTCTTCTGTGAGAGTATCCAGGTCCAGACTACTGTCAAGACTGGTATTAATGCCGTCTAAGAAACCCATAAAGGTAATGCTGTCCATATCATATTTTTGAGCTAACTCGTATACCTTGCCTGTTAGGCTCGTGGTTCCCGATGACAGAATTGTTTTGTAGGCTTGTTTTTCTTTTTCCAAATAGTTTTCAAAAAACTCTTGATTCTCATTTGTACCCTGGTTTTCCAACCTCTCTTGCCATTCTTTAAATAAACTCATAGTATTTCCCTCCGATAATACACCTTTGTCTGTTAAATGTCTGATTACATTTTTTCTGGCGCATCTATTTTAATTAACTCAAGAATATTTTTTATAACAATTCTGGTACAATCAACCAGAATAATTCTTGCCATCATCAGTTCCTCATCCTCGCCCTTGACCCGGCAGGCATTGTAAAAGCTGTGAAAATGCGATGCAACATCCATAACATAACGTGTCAGGCGGCTAGGCTCCAGACTTTTAGCCGAAAGAGCAATCTCTTCAGGGTATTCCGAAAGTTTTCTAATAAGCTCAATCTCTTCACTTTCCTTCAGCAGGGTGAGATCTACAGAGTCAATTGACTTTGGTTCTACCCCTTCTTCTTTAAGCTTTCTTAACAGACTGCAGATACGAGCATGCGCATACTGCACATAGAATACCGGGTTGTCGTTTGACTGCTTAACGGCCAAATCCAAATCAAAATCCAAATGACTTCCGGAGGTTTTAAGATTAAAGAAGAAACGGGCGGCATCTCTTCCGACTTCTTCGAGAAGGTCTTCCAGAGAAATAGCTTTTCCTGTCCTTTTTGACATACGTGCCAGCTCTCCGTTACGGTAAAGTCTTACCAATTGGAACAAGACAACTTCCAGCCTGTCTTTGCTGACGCCGAAGGGCTCCATTGCCGCTTTCATTCTGGCGACATGTCCATGGTGGTCTGCGCCCCATAAATCTATAGCCCAGTCAAATCCCCGGGTAACAAACTTATTGTAGTGATAGGCTATGTCTGCTGCCATATATGTGGCAACACCGTTGTTCCTTACCAAAACCTCATCTTTTTCAAGACCCAGTTTTTCTCCGTTTAACCAGATTGCATTGTCCTTTGTTACCGTATATCCATTCTCGGTAAGAAAATCAATGGCTTTTCTTACTGCACCACTATCATGTAAGGATTTTTCCGAAAACCAGACATCATAGGTAACTCCATAGGATTCGAGGATTTCACGCATTTTTTTAATATTTATAGGAAGAGCATAATCCACCAGTATTCTGCGTCTTTCACCGGGTGATTTATTTAAAAGAATATCTCCGTTTTTTTCATAATAAGCCCTGGCATGGTCTATGATATCCTCACCGTGATATCCGTCTTCAGGGAACTCTACCTCGTCTTCTCCCAGAACTATTTGCAGGTAACGGGCTTCCAGTGAGATGCCGAATTTATCAATCTGGTTTCCGGCATCATTTATATAGAATTCCTTTGTAACATCATATCCCGCTTTTGTAAGTACGCTTGCAATACAATCGCCCAAGGCGCCGCCTCTGGCATTTCCCATATGAAGAGGTCCGGTAGGATTTGCGCTTACAAATTCAACATTTACCTTAATTCCCTTCCCTAAATTAATTTCGCCGTATTTATCCTGTTTTTCCTGGATAATATGCAACGAGTCATAAAGCCAGTCTTTTCTCAGGTAAAAATTCAGGAATCCCGGGCCTGCAACCTCTGCTCTTTCAATATATGTTCCGGAAAAATCAAACTCGGAGGACAAAAGCTCAGCAGTTTTCCTGGGCGGCATCTTGGCCTGTCTGGAAACCTGCATGGCTATATTTGTGGAAAAGTCACCAAAACCTCTCTCACGAGGTATTTCAATCAAAATATCATCAATTTGTATTTCAGGAAGGTTTCCTTTCCTTTCGCAAGCCGCAAAGGCCTCTTTAACAACCTTGAAAAGCTGCTCCCGTATTCTGTCAAAGATATTGTTCATTATTCTAAACCCCATTCCATTCTCTTGCGTAATTAATTCTTACGTTCACATACGTTTACATAAAGGCTGTTTTTCCCACCATAAGCACGATTATATTCAAGTATATAATCAACTTTGATGTCACCGCCTGATTCACTGAAATTTACATTTACATTTTTTGCTGTAATACCTAACATGACACTTCCATATTTAGTGTCATAGTCAGACAAATGTGTTTTCCCTTCTTCAAAAAACATCATAGTATCAACACTACCGTGCCTTGTTAATGTTACAGAGTCC
>JAAYTR010000230.1 GCA_012523685.1 Clostridiaceae bacterium
ATTCTGCATTTTAAAAATATCCTTGAAATATACTCGGCCAATTATCGTACGCTGATAACCGGAAAAAAAACAGGATTCAGTTTAAAATTAGTCTGTCTCGACCCCGGTTCCATGTTAGACCGTAGAATGTCTGCCGCAAAGAGTACCATTCTCTTTTCAGCAACTTTGTCCCCGCTTTGGTATTTTAAGAGCATTCTCGGAGGCAGGGATGAGGATATTACTCTAAGACTTCCCTCACCTTTCCCCCGAAAAAACCTATTAGTTCTTAATGATGATTGTATCGAAACCCGTTTCCGTCATCGGGAGCAATATCTCGAAGCAACTGCACACGCCATATATAATTGGTCGGCTTCGCACAAAGGGAACGTTATGGTCTTCTTTCCCTCATACAAATATCTTCTTGATGTATTGGATATTTTTAAACCTTTGGCTCCTGATTTTGAAATACTTTGCCAGGACCGCGAAATGGACGAGCCTACGAGAGAAGATTTTATAAAAAAATTTGATGATTTCGGAGATATAAACCGCATTGCCTTCTGTGTTATGGGCGGTATTTTCAGCGAGGGTATAGACTTAGTGGGAGAAAAGCTTACCGCAGTCATTATTGTAGGTGTAGGATTGCCACAAGTATCTCCGGAGCTTGAAATCATGCGCAACTATTATCAAAATAAAGCTGCGTCGGGTTTTTCATTTGCTTATACCTATCCCGGCCTCAATAAGGTACTGCAGGCAGCAGGCAGACTAATCCGATCTGAGTGTGATCGAGGTGCCCTTTTGTTGATTGATTCCAGATTTTCTACATCTGAATATTTGAGTCTCCTTCCAGAGGAATGGTACCCTATCCCGAAAACGTCACAAGGAATGCTTGCTGATGAGTTTGCTTTCAACTTTTGGAATGGGATTACAGAGGATTAGAATATACCTAAGAATTTTTGTGTTACCTTAATTTTGACACGGCTTACAGTACCTGATGATACTATATATGCCAAATCATCTTTTGCAAGATATGCACCGGAAACATTTGATCTTGCGGTATAACGATCCATGATCTGACCATCCTCGTTAATAAAAAGCACTTCCGATTCGGCTATAACAGCTGCAGTTTTCTTTTTTGACACTATTCCCGTCACCTTTGCATCTATATCCAGGTGAGTTTTTTCGGTGTCGTTTTGATTATAAATCTGAATGGTAGTAAGGTGATGCCTATCCCTTGAATATGCTTCATTATTAAAGAGCGCAACTACCGGATATTTGTTTTTTATAACATTTGCCGCTGTAATTGAGAATCCCGCAAAACTCTTTTCCCAAACAGTATTGAAACCATTATCAATTATCATCATGCTTTTTTCACCATAAACGAACAATCTTTCATCTGCCAATGGAAAACATCCGCCGAATATCTCATTTTTACCTTTTATACTTGCTCTCTGGTTCATTGAAGGATCCAGGAATTCAAAAAGCCCATTGGCCTCAAGTCCTGATACCTCTACGCTGCTGATGGCAAATGAGGTTTTGCTGAATTCGGGGAAATTCATGACTGCAAAAGGATAATAGTTTGAAATACTCCTGAAAGAAATCTCCTGTCCATCTCTGGAATAAGCTCGAATTGTCCGTTTGTAGCCTGATTGTTTACTTTCGGTTATCAGGAGAATCCATGAATCCGAAATGCTGGCATTAACAATAAGTTCATCTATACTCTTTTCCCAGGCAATTCTGTTATTAACTATAAGAGCAAAATAATGTCCCGCTAAATCCGCAACTAGGGTATCATCAGAATAGGACTGAACAAAAGGCTTTTTTAAGGTCACGGGTATATATGCTTTCTCTATTCCATCCGGATCTATTATTTTAACATAACTGATCGAGGCGACTACAAGATTGTTCGAAACAGTCGAACAATAAACATTTTCACTTTCATCGAATGTCAGAACAGTTCTTACCGTCTCTTTAAGTGCGTCGATTTCATCGGTGCTGACATTAAAGATACGGTTATACAGCCCCGTTACCCCATCAGAGAGCACATCAAGAGGATTTATGTCCAGGAAAGAGTATAATACTACTCCCGATACAATTATCACTATCGACAGAAAGAGGGCCAGCTTTAACAAACTGAAGCCCATTGTGCTTTTAGTATTATCTGCGTCCATTTATGAAAATGAGTCTCCTTTGCTAATCGCTAAATATATTAAGTACTTCCAGTGCTTTTGTATATTGTTTGTCATTGTTTCTTCTAAACTCATACAATGTTTCGTTGAGCTTATTCCTCGTTTCAGTTTCAATTCTGCCTGTTACCGGAAGCTTGTTATCAGCCTGATATTTTTTTACAGCCTCCAGTGTTTTGTCATCAAAAAACCTGTCGGCCGTGTCCAAATACCCTGCAGCTTTCAATATTTTTTCAGCATTAAAAACGTCGTTACTATATGAGTTAAGCTCTACATTTTCATTAACAGGTGCTACCCGCGATATATTAATACCACCGGGAGTTGAGGGGTTTGGCTCGACAAATGAAGGTTTAAGCCCTATCCCATTAATGGACCTGCCTCTGGGGGTAAGGTAATGCCCTGTTGTGAGTTTTACAGAACCTACAATTTCATCATCTTCGGGAAACACTCCGTGATAGGTCATCCACTCAATATCAGTGACGTAATTTGTGCCGTATATTTTGTTATATTTTTTATAAGCCTCTGGAGTAAGAATAGAAAAGATATTCTGAAAAACACCTTTCCCAAATGTTGTCTGACCTACCAAAAATCCGGCACCTGAATCTTCGAGAGCACCCGCAAGTATTTCGGAAGCACTTGCTGAGTTTTCATCAACCAAAACAGCAATTATATAATCAGGATGATTCCCGTATGAACGATAAACCCTGTCATTATAATTCTCCGACTTATAATCCAATGTGGTCACAATTCCCTCAGGAATCAGCTTTCTTGCTACCGCAACGGCTTCATCAACGTATCCGCCGGGATTTCCTCTTAGATCAAGGATGATCTTTTTTATCCCGGCTTTATTGATCGCTTCAATTGCTATATTAACCTCCCTGGATGTACCCTTATCAAAACTGTCAATTGATATATATCCAATACGTCCTTCAATTCTATAGCTAACTGATTTGTTCGTGACTGATCCTCTGATAATAGACAAATCTGTTTGATATCCATCACGTATAATAGTGAGTCTGACTTCGGTTCCGGATTCGCCTCTGATTAGTGTAGCTGCTGATGCTGCATCCATTCCCACAACACTTTTGCCGTCAACAGCGGTAATTATATCACCTGGGCGCAGCCCTGATTTCTCAGCCGGCGAATCTTCAAAGACTTCAACCACTCTGATCCCGGTATCACTGCTTTCCAGCGACGCTCCGATTCCCTGATATGTGTTATTGAGATCATCGATGTAGATTTTTGTTTCTTCCTTATCATAGAATCCGGAATAATCATCCAGTTGTGAAAACATGCCCTTTAAAGCAGCAGTCAGAGCCTCTTCCTCAGTGAACCCTTCATAGTACATTTCGGTCATAAATCCAAGCATCGCTTCAAGATATGAACCATATTCCCGGGCATACGCCACCGGAGAGGCGGAAAAAATAAAGCATATCACTAAAACAAGGCTAACAAGTCCTCTAAGTTTTTTCATAATAATCCCTTTCAGTAATTAGAATTTAGAAGTCAATTATTCTGTCTCTATAATCTTTTATCAGCTCATTACCCATATAATTAATTATATCAAAAATTAAATTAGCCGCATTTTCATTTGTCAGGCGATTCGAAGGATTAAACCTGCCCATATAATCAGGTTCAATTATACCTAAAATTGCCGCTACTGATGCAGCGTTACGGGCATAAGCAGGGATAATATCATTATCGGTAAATGGTGTTGCCGCTGCAGGGTAAGGGGCCAGATTCTCCAAACCCAAAGCTGAAACAATCATCTTGATTGCTTCGGCATTGGTAATATAAGCATTAGGTCCAAAATTCCCGTTTCCGCTTCCGCTTGTTATACCTTTTTGATAGGCTTTTTTAATTTCTTCGTAGTATAAATCTCCAGGCTCAACATCCTTAAACGGTGATATTTCGGGAACATTTTTGCTTGATGATCTTCTTGAGTTTGCAGTAGTCGCAGTTCTTACATCAGGATCTGCAGGGATATCCTTTAAGGCATTCATGAGTATGCCTACAAATTCCCTTCTGGTTAAGTATTTGCCAACCTTAAAGTTTTCTCCCGTTCCCGGAAGGATTTCAAGGCCAAACAATATGCTGATAGGTTCCTCAGCCCAATAGCCGTTAAGATGCTTTATATCCGGTACCATAAGACGCGACAGCTCCATTTGTGTGCCCAGACTCTGAGTATCTTTATAAGTCTTTAAAACATCAGTAGGAAGACCGTTCTTGTCAAATTCCGGGAAACGTGCAGTATAATCCAGTGTTGACTCCATCCATCTCTTTTTAACATATCCGCCATCAAAGCTTATGTGTGTCGGCTCATTTTCTGCATAATTTATCTGATAAAGAGTTGCGCTCGATACAACTATTTCAGCTGCTCCGCCCCACTTAACAGGAGGGTTGGCATTTCTCAAATCTGCTTCTACCATCATATTTACTCTTTGGGTTTCGGTGCTGCTCCAATACTGGTCATAGGCGTAAGTTCTTCCCGAAAGAGTAACTGTAACGGTATCTCTGGTTGCGCCTGTTCCGATTGCATATACTTTTCTTTCACTGAATTCACCGGTATGATAATTTATAGCAGCCTTAGGGTCTGTAATCATGGATTGCGTAAATCCGGATTCAATCAGCCTGTATGTTGTTCCGCCAACATTAATAACCTCAGTCGGTAAACGGCTTAGCCTGGTAGACTCTGTTATCTGCCCGTTTGCTTTGGTTTCTCTCGTTGTAGTAAAGATTACCACTCTGTTTAAAGTAGCGTTCGCTTCGGTATTACTTAGTCTGTATGTATATGTAGAGGTTACTACATCGTTCTTGTCGGTTTTCTTTATAGTCAGTGTGCCGGTCAGCTTAATGGGAACACCTGTCAGAAAGCACATTTCTGAATATTGATATTCACTTTTTTCTATTGGGTCTACAACAGAAATTCCACCTGAATACCCCATGGTTCCTTCAACAGCCAGTGCATTAAGCGGAGCCGCAGTAATAATTATAGTCAGTATAATTGCAAGTAGTTTAATAATTCTTCTTCTCATGATTCAAACCTCCGTAATGTCTTATTGGCAAAGGATAATAATACCCTCTCCACTCTGGCTGTGCCTAATAATTCTGATCTCATCTCCGGCTTTTATCAGGGAAATGGTCCCAATTTGTCCATTCTTTATAACTATGGAATTGAAAGGTATGGTTATGCTCAAGTTAGGGCTTTCTTCCCAAACATAGCTTTCATTATCATAAATTTTAGTCTCGGTCAGCCTTAAAACTGATGAAGTAACTGCTTCAGTATTATCGTTGCCGTTTTCATCGTTGTTTTCATCGTTATCCGCTGCGATACCCGCGACACGTCCTGTTACCGGTTCATCCACATAAGGAGCCGTGCTTATCAATAAAATTTTGCTTCCCTCTGCCACTATATAAACGCTCCGGTTCACATACGCCGAATCAAGGCTGCGCATATTCCCCACTCCATCAGCCTCAATCAGACGGCTGACAGAAAGATCTATATCAAATGTTTTTGGAGTATTTGTAAATTTCCAGCTCACACCTTCTAATTCAACAAATGATTCTACTGTTATACTTTTCAGGGGATCAACATTTTTAATGCGCCCTCTGTATATAACAGGACCATTCTTAACAACTGATTCGCTTACTATAACATTAGCAATAAATTTATTATCATACAGAGACTTTTCCATAGAGATTTTTAACGGGTCTAAGGTGCTTAAAGCACTTATATCCACCAATCGTCCATCCTTAACTGCAATGGTATTCTTGTCAAAGCTGATTATATCCGATGTGTGTTCCAGCTCAAGTATTCCTCCGTCTGTCATGCTAAGAAGGTTATCTCTGGTGGTTTTCTCGTATCCGGAGGTGGTTCTGAAGGATGCTGTGACAATACTGTCTATTCCGTCATATGCCTTCTTTGTAGCAAAATAGACTGTTCCTCCTAATCTTTTGGGAGGCCGTTCTTTATAATCGCTGCTGTACCTGAAGCTCTGTATCCCGATACCGGGTGTATATTCCCATCTTCCGTTAATAAATTCCTGGACCCCAGACACAGCAATTGACGTATTAATACTGTCAAAAAACTCGATCTTTCCTCTATATATTCCTGTAACCGGTCTAGTCTGCTTTTCTATATCAATACCTGCTATATCTACATTCAGGCCGTTTTTCTGCACCAGTACACGTATCCGGTCTCCAACCAAAATATCAGAAATTGTACAAGGCCTGTTATTCTTATAAACAGGAAGCGTGTTTGATATAGTATAGCTTACAAAGGTGCCGTCATCCTTTTTTAAAACAAGCCATGTAGCCCCTTTCAAATATGCCGTACCATAAACTGATTCATAATAACTTTTTACACTGATTTTTTCTATGTATCCGTCCTTATCGAGCTTAATAAAAGCCATATCTCCCGGCTTGATATCATCAACACCGGCTTCATATCCGTCCCTTAAAACAGGTATGTCATAACCGTAAGTATAACTGCGAAGGGAAATCAGTCTGTCAGTTGCATTTGGATCTGCTCCTGACCCATCTTCGAAATAAAGAGTTATGTATCCCAGCGTGGGGTTATTCTCCTTGACAACACCGCTAAAAAGCCCACCTTCCTCTGTTTGCCCGGGTGCATATGTTTCTGCAAAAATGTAGTTACCCGGAATATGGGATGATGAAATGACTATGGTTAATATAAGAACAAAAAGAATGGTTGCTTTTTTTGACCGCATTATATAGCCTCCATATAGATCAATTCTATAAAGATTTATCGGCATTTGGAGAGAATGTGTAAACAGAATATACTTTACGCTTTTATGACAAATGGGTATTAATGTCTTCCTGAGCTCTGCGTATACAAGTTTAGCGGCTGTAGGCTGCTACGATTTAGCGCTCCATTTCCAACATCCTGTTTCTAGTCGCGCCCGCTACGCAATCCATGCTTCGCTTTAAATCGCAGCGGCTACGCCGCTTAATTACGTTTTTACAAACTGAGCGCAGCGGAATCGAAGGATCTTTACTGTGAATTATTATTCCTGAATTTTAACTCTGTAATGATCATGCCTGACAGTATAAGAAGACTGCCGATAATTGTTTGCATTGTCATAACTTCAGTATTTCCGTAAATATCCGGGACGATAAAGGCAAAAATCGCACCGAAAACAGGCTCACAGGTCAGAATCAAAGCTGTTCTGGTAGGGGTTGTATATTTTTGGGCGATAGTCTGAACACTATAACCAAATGCAGTACCCAATGCTCCTGTATAAAGGATTGTAAGAATAATTTTTGAATCAAAAACGATAGGAGCCGGTTTAACAGATATGAAAGCAACTCCTGCCCAGGTTATAAGATAAAATACAGCTGTAGCCGCGACTTGAATAAATGCCAGATGATATATATTCATATCCGGTGCAAATTTGTCAATAAATATTATTTGCAGTGCAAAACATAGTGCACAAATAAGTGTTAAGGTATCACCTATCACCCAGTCCCCCTGAAAACCTGTGAGAAAAAAAAGCCCCGCAGCTGCCAGAAAAACTCCTAAAACTGCATTTACTGGCGGCCTTTTTTTCAGAAGAAAAACAGATATTACGGGTACCATGATCACACAAAGTCCGGTAATAAAGGCTGAGTTGGAAGCTGTTGTGGTTTTCAGCCCCAATACCTGAAGCATCATCCCCGCATACAGCATCAGACCAATTAAAGAGCCACGCATTATACTACTCAGGTTTATTCCTTTAAGATTCTTATTAAAAATAACTGTCAATATAATTGAAGCCACTAAAAACCTCATGGCCAGGTATGCGTAAGCGGGTATGTCCTCCGATATGTTTTTCATTACGATAAAAGAAGAACCCCAGATAATTGTTATGCTGAAAATCGCCAGATCTGCCTTAAGCTGCTTATTCATCATGTTTTCCCTTCTATTTATACAGTTTATCAGCAAAATTTAACCACCGGATGACCGGTGGTAAACCCTGAACAGCTGTGAATATGCTGGTTCTTTTTTAGATTATACACTTTAAAATAATAGTCTGCAATAAGTGCGGTTGCAAACTTTACTTTATGATAAGCATAATCAGCTTATTAAACCAGGACAGCGCTATAGAGTCTGTATATGTTTCGGGAACCTTAATAATTTGTATTGATCCCAGGATGGGAATTGTGACAGCAAAAACAACATAACAGATGAGTATCCCTGTTGCAAATCCTATCACCATACCTGCGGTTCTGTTTGCTGTTCCTATTATCGAGTTGTTTAAAATTCTGGTGAAAAGCTTGCCGATTATTACCAGCAGCATCTTTATGATTATAAATAAAATAATAAAGGCTATAACCTTTAAAATATTGAATACAATAAGGTCATTTACAGTTATTACAGTCTCAGAATACATGTTTCCTGTCTCAACCGCTGTATTTGTGGCTGACATAAGCTGTTTCAGCATAGGATTTCCGGCAACGACCTTTTCAAGTTCCGGTATTTTATCCAGTATACTCAATGCAGACTCAGGCTGAGCTTCAGGAATCTTCAGACCTCCTATGGAAGAAACAGCAGGAATTACCTCACTTAACTTATTGGATATAGTATTCCCCAGCATAGTTTTTTGCATAACTATAAGTGTAACTTTGGGAGAAAGTAAATAAGCCGCGAGCATTCCGATTAAATATCCGGCCAGACTGAAAACCGTATTAATTAATCCTTTTATGTAGCCTTTTAGACCAAATAGAGCTATAATGATAACTATTACATAGTCAACCCAGTTAAAGTCGAATCCAAGAAGTAAATCTGCCGCTATAAAGACAGCCACCAATAAAAAGAGGAGAACTAACGGGAGACGATTCATGGTGGCAGCAACTGGTTTTGGCTTACCATAACTATGACGCAAAACTACACCCCCTGAAAGGTTAATTTAAGCATTGGGAAATTATTAACACACGGTGGAAAATAATTATCTGAACAAAGATAGATTGATACCTAGAAACAGAAGAATAGATACAATTATAATGCCAACTTTTGCATGGTTTTTGCTTAATAACACTGTAAATCCTCCCTTGCCAGTATCCTTATTTTACTAGGTGTCATTATACCACTATGACAAATATTTGTAAAATGATTTTAAACATTCTGTAACACTTGAGGTGATTAAAATGCCCTTTGATGGCATATTAACAAATAAAATCGCTAAAGAACTAAATAATACTCTCACAGGAGGCCGGATAGGGAAAATACATCAAATCGGTCGTGATGCTGTGGTGATGCAAATACGCGCATCGGGTGAAAACCACAGGCTTTTGCTTTCCTGCAACGCATCATCAGCCAGAATTCATCTGACTGAAAGACAATTTGAAAATCCGGATAATCCTCCTGTCTTTTGTATGTTACTACGAAAACATTTTGCCGGCGGAATCATAAAGGAGATCAGTACAAACGGTTTCGAGCGCATTGTTACAATAGAAACCGAGGTTATTGATGATTTGGGTGACCGCAGTATTAAAAGGCTTATTATTGAAATCATGGGGCGCCACAGTAACATTATCATTCTTAACAGGGATAATATTATAATTGACGCTATGAAGCATGTCGATTTCGAGGTAAACCGGGTGCGCGAGCTGCTTCCGGCCAGACCTTATGTGCTTCCTCCTGCTCAGGACAAGCTTGACCCATCTTTGGATGATACATTGGATGCTCTGTTGAAAGCCGCACCACAGTGCAGAAGAAAGGTTGAATCCTTCCTGCTGGATAATCTAAAAGGGTTTTCGCCTGTTTTGTGCAGGGAAATATGTTTTCGTTCTTCAATTGATGAGTCTTTACCTGCCAATAAGTTGACCTTCCATGAGCTTATAAGAATTACCGAAGCTATAAAAAATATGATGGATGAATTGAAAAGCGGAATAATCTCTCCTACGCTGGTATTTGATGATAATACGGGTAAGCCTGTCGACTTCCACTGTCTTAAACTTCTTCAGTACTCTTCATTTAAAGGCTTTGACACCATAAGCGGTGTTGTTGAAGAATATTATGCCCTGAAATACAGCCGGGAATTTAATAGTCAAAAAGTAAAAAATCTTCATGATACAGTCTCCAGGTTACTGGAAAAAAGCGAAAAGCGGCTGACAATAAATTTACAAACTTATGAAGAAAATAAAAATTATGATGAATACAGACTGTTTGGAGAGCTCATAACCGCAAATATTTATTCACTTGCAAAAGGAATGAACAAGGCCAGGGTCATAAATTATTACAGTGAGCATAATGAGATGGTGGAGATTCCTCTTGATAAGGATAAAACTCCCCAGCAAAACGCTCAAGCCTATTTTAAAAAGTATAATAAGGCCCGCACCGCTTTTTCATACGCGCAAAATGAATTATCTGTGATAGAAAATGAAATATCTTATTTTGAAAGTGTTCTTTTCGCTATAGAAAACGCGGAAAGTACAGAACAACTTTCCGAAATACGAATGGAGCTTTTGGAACAAGGTTACATCAGATATATGGAGAAGAAAGGCAGAAAAAGTCCCCCGACAAAAATTCTTCCCCAAAAAATTATATCAAAGGATGGATTTGAAATTCTCATTGGACAGAATAATAAGCAGAATGACAAGCTGACCCTGAAATTAGCCCGGCATGAGGATATCTGGCTTCATATCAAAGACTTTGCCGGCTCTCACGTGGTAATAAAAACAGAAGGGAAAGAAGTTCCTGATACTACAATAATTGAAGCTGCTGAATATGCTGCCTGGTTCAGCAAGGCCCGATCAGCTCCTAAAGCCGAGGTCGACTATACCCGGATACGAAATGTTAAGAAGCCTTCAGGAGCAAAACCGGGCATGGTTATTTACGTAAACTACTATACCGTCATTGTTACTCCGCGGGAGCCTCAGAAAAGTCTCTCATAGCATTTTTTTATGCCGAAGCTGACCTTTTCCCTGTCAATGGTCTTGAATTCACCATTATCATAGAGTATTTCACCGTCTACCATGGTTAGGCATACATCAGAGCCCTGAACCGAATATGCAAGGGCTGAAACCACATTATGAACAGGCATCAGATGGGGTTTATCCATATCTATCAAAATAATATCAGCTTTGGCTCCCACTTTAATCACACCCAGATTATCCATACCAAGAGCTGTGGCACCGTTTACAGTTGCCATTTTCAATGCTTCCATAGCATTAATGAGCAGTGGGTCTTGATTTACTCCCTTATGTATGAGGGCTGCCAGGTTTATTTCTTCAAACATGTTAAGGTTATTATTGCTTGATGCACCGTCAGTTCCCAAAGCCACATTAACTCCCATTTTTAAAGCGTTCGGGATAGGCGCTATGCCGCTGGCAAGCTTAAGATTGCTTGATGGATTATGTGTCATAGTCACTTTATTATCAGCCAGGATTTTTATGTCTTCTTCTGTTATCCACACACAGTGGGCAGCTACAGTTTTTTGCCCGAAAACTCCAAGATCATATAAATGTTCAGTAGGTGTTTTTCCGTATTTTTTCAGGCAGTCCTCGTGTTCAACCAATGTTTCATCCAGATGCACATGAATAGGTGCACCATACTTTTGCGCCTCTTCGAGTATAGCATTGATATATGCAGGTGAGCAGGTGTAAATGGCATGAGGTGCAAAAGCACCTGTTATTCTGCCATTAGCAGCTCCATTCCATCTCTTGTAGAAATCAATAGTTTCATTTAAGCGGGCATCAGCAGAAAAATCCGGACCATCACCCGTATTGATCATTCCTCTGGACAGCTGGGCACGTATTCCTGATTCCTCAACGGCTTGTGCCAGTTCATTCATATGATCATACATATCTATAAAGCATGTGGTGCCTGATGCAATCATCTCCATAATACCCAGAAGTGATCCGTAATAAATATCCTCTCCCTGAAGCCTTTCCTCCACGGGGAAAATATGATCAAACAGCCATGTCTGTAAATTCATATCATCGGCATAATTTCTAAGAAGGGTCATTGGAACATGACAGTGACCGTTAATAAGCCCCGGCATCATAAGTTTTCCCGATGCATCAATTATCTTTGCACCTTGTAACTGTTCAGTATTAAGGCTGCCAAGAGCACTAATTACACCGTTCTCCACAAAAACATCGCAGGATTTTAATATGTCCCCATTATTCATAGTCAGTATCATGGCATTCTTAAATACATATTTCATAAAAATCTCCTATCCGGCTTTTCCAATAAGGATTTTGCTCATCACGTTCTAATTTATGACTGTATTTATCCCCCGATGTCACTATTGTCATCGGGTGGAGTGACAGTAATATTTACACTGTACTCGCCTATCAGTGTTATATTACCGGGAACCCTTACTGTAAGCGGAACTTCATGTTCTCCGGGCAAAAGATCGGTAACATTAACAGACAGTTTTATATCGCCGGGCTTTAAAGCATTCACATCGGCACTCTTGCCTTTTACAGTAATAGGTATTATGTCGTTAGTAACCCTGAAGCTCATATTTCCCTCGGTATCTCCATGGAAAATCGAAACATTGCCTGGTGAAATATTTATATTGCGAGTGATATATTTTTCTATTACTAACTCGGCTGTAAGACGCTCGGCATCCTCAGCAAGCAAGGTAGCACCTTTGGGAAGATTTATTACTAACGGAGTTACAAATGTTTCTGCTTTATCAGTAATATCAATTATTTCGGCGTTAGCACTTTTAATCCCTTCCAGTACGCTTTTACTGCCTAATACGCGTACACTCGGCAAGGAATATTTAATCTCTTTAAGATAATAGTCATCCATGGGATTGCCTTTTGTAGCAGCATAAACCGGCACATTTTTGGCAAGATTAAAGGAAACAATAATCGGAACTTTTCCTTCAAATTGTCTTAGAATTTCTCCTTCATTATCCAGCACCATTCCTCGCATAACGATTTCTTTTTGGCCGTCTGCTTCGTCAAGATTTACCAGTGCAACAACCTTACTTACCTTTGATATGCTGCTCTCCTTTTCTTCAAGAATGACATTACTTGGTTCAACTCTTAAATTAATAAGCTCGTAGCCCGCAGGAAGAGACCCGGTAAATTCTACTTCAACAGGGTACTGCTTACCGACAACACGCTCAAAATTGAGACTCACTGAGGTTGGATTAATTCCCAATATAATAATATCCTGTTCACCCAGGTACTCAGGAGGGTCAATACTGATATTCTTACGACCTGAAGCAGTAACCTCGGATAAATCAATTGAAACAATAAAATCATTTGCCGTGACACTTGCTATCTTTTCTCTGCGTCCTTTTATCTTAACATCAACACTTGCAGGAAGCTGAGTTCCTACAATCTGAAAATTATTACTATAAAGCACATCTACATTACTGGTTAAAGGAACCGCTATGGTTCTCTCTTCAAAAGGGTTCTCTGAATCCAGCACTACAAACCAGATTAATATAGCGGTAAGAATGGAAACAATTTTTATAACCAAATCCTTCTCAAATAAACTATTTATTAGTTTGTTCATCCTGTTTCACCTTTCTGAATGTAAAAAGCTTCCTGTCAGTATCAGTATCTAACAAGAATTTGGTTAATGCTTTTCTAAGCATATCAGGGGTCAGATTTCTGGTTAAGCCTCCGCTGTGTGCATATGATATCTTACCCGACTCCTCCGACACTACAACAGCTATGGCATCAGAAACCTCAGTTATCCCCAAAGCCGCACGATGTCGGGTTCCTAATTCTCTGCTCAACCCGGCATTCTGGGTCAGAGGCAAATAACATGCAGCTGCTTTTATTGTATTATTCCGAATAATAACCGCTCCATCATGCAGTGGTGTTTTAGGAGTAAAAATATTTAACAGAAGCTCACTTGACAACATTGCATCCATTTGAGTTCCTGTATTTACGATATCTCCTATTTTAGTTGCTCTTTCAATTATTATTAAGGCACCGATATAATCCTGGGACAAAGCGGTACATGCTTTAACAACCGATTCTATGGCTGAAATGGTCTTGACTCTGTCTTCATCGGTTTTTCTCAGCATAATATCCTGAAATCCGCTGCTTCCAAGCTTTTCGAGTGCCCTTCTCAGCTCAGGCTGAAATATAACAATTAATCCGAAACCAAAGAGTTGTATTGTTCCCTTTAAAAGATAGGCAATAGTCTTAAGCCCTAATACTTCAGAGAACTTGGAAAATATCAATATGAACAGTAAACCTTTGACCAGCTGAAGAGCACGGGTCTCTCTGACCAGTTGAATACCTTTATAAACTACATATGAAATCAAAGATATTTCAATTACTAATCTGATAATATCTAATGGACTGTTCAGCCCCAAAAAATTGGTAATGTAACTAAAAACATCTCCTATTGTCATACTACCGGGCACAAAATTGCTCCTATCCTTTAATAATGCTTCAAGCTCTGAAAGTCAAATAACTTGGCTTACTACAATAAATTATATCCCCTAGTATAAATAATTGCAATAAAGTGATGTTCATAACAAATTAGCTATACGAAGCTATATCCTACCAGTATTATGAGAGAATCAAGGAATTGTTAAACCTGTGTTAGACGCTTATTTTTTCTATCAGCAGTTCTAAAGCCAGTTTTGGTTCTATAAGCCCCTTTTTATAATTCTCCTCCGCTTCCATGCAGTTTTTTAATATGTTTTGCAAGTACTCAACGCTCATCATGCGTGCCTGCTCGGTCATAATTTTCACAGCATAGGGATGTTTACCCTGGAAATACTGATTTATCTGAGCTTGAGTAGCTCTTTCTTCCATTAATAGCTTCAGCTTTAATATTTCACCCATCTGTTTTGAGAGCATAGCCAGAATCTTTTGTTCTGGCTCTTTTAAAGCTATTATATCATTCAGAATACTTAATGACCCGGGGATATCTTTTTTGGCCACAGCATCCAGAAGATCAAATATAACACTCTTTATGGTAGGTACCGCCATTAGTTTAACGTCCTCTAAAGTAACTTCTTTTCGATCCCCTGCATAATCAGCCAGTTTAAAAATCTCATTTCTCAAGGTATACATGTCTGGCTCGCTGATTGCTACAAGATACTGAGCCGCCTCATATCCAATCACTTTATTACATGATTTCATTCCCTTTATAACCCAGGGAACGAGCTCTGAAGGCTTATTCCGTTTAAACTCCAAAGCAAGACCATTTGCTGCAACCTGTTTATATATTTTAAGCCTTTTATCAGCATTACTCTCTACAAATATAAGACATGTGGTGTCGGGTATATCTGAGATATATTCACTTAAAGTATCGTGAGGTTTGTTTTTTATGCGGGTTTTTTTCTCGGGGATAAAATCATCCTCTCCGGTTATATCTTCATCGTTTGAAGAGGCTGTATTATTCTTTGATTTACTAAAAAACAGGCCTGAATTCTTAACAATTACCAGCTTTCGTTCGGCAAACACCGGAAAAGTATCGCAGGCATCAATAATATCATCAATATTAATTTTATCCTCAAATATCGTCAGATTAAGGCTTTCATTATCATCTTCCAGAATCATTTTTTTTAAAGCCCCAACATAGTAATCAATCAAAAACGGTTCATCACCGTGAAAAAGATAAACTCTGGCAGGAGCTTTGGTCTTAAGCTGTTCCTTAAGCCTGTCCAAATTCTGCCTGTCACTATCTTTTCCATAGCTCTTCGATCCATAATTTTTTCCGGCCATAAAAAATTAACCCCCGATGTATTATCAGGAGTCAATTATATCATGATTATTGCGTAAGTTGTAATCTTTAAACGTAATAGGTGCCGTGAGCGATGTCAAATAGCGTCAGCGGAGCAAGATTGCGTAGCTACGCGACTAAAATCCCGGATGGATTTTCGGAGCGGCGCATTTGATTCACTCTACAGGCACCTGTATATAGTTTAACCGTGTAAATTAAGTGCGGTATCTGTAATGGTATGAGGTTCTATACACGTGTTCTTATTTCCTCTACAATTTTTTCTACAAATTTATCAACGGTCATTGTGCCCAAGTCTCCGTCTTTTCTGGATCTGACAGCAACCGATTCACTCTCGAACTCCTTATCGCCTATTACAAGCATATAAGGAATTTTTTCAAGCTGTGCTTCACGAATCTTATACCCTATTTTTTCGTTGCGATCATCAATCTCAACATCAACATCATGTTCTCTAAGCTTATCTGCAACCTTATGAGCAAAATCATGATGTTTTTCCAGTATAGGTATAATCTTGGCCTGCACCGGAGCCAGCCATACCGGGAATGCACCGGCATAGTGTTCTATCAAAATACCGAAAAATCTTTCAATTGAACCGAGCAGTGCCCTGTGAATCATATACGGACGCTTCTTGCTTCCGTCAGAAGCAATATAGGTCATGTCAAAACGTTCAGGTTCATTAAAGTCAAATTGTATTGTGGAGCACTGCCATTCACGGTTAAGGGCATCCTTAATCTTGATATCAATTTTAGGTCCGTAGAATGCTCCACCCCCTTCATCCACATCACATTCAAGACCTTCGGCTGCAACAGCTTCCTTCAAGGCCCTGGTGGCTGCCTCCCACATGCTGTCGTCACCTACATATTTATCCTTGGGTTTTGTGGAAACATATACCTTGTAATCCTTAAAACCGAAATCATTGAGCATGGAAAGGCAGAACCTTAAAACTCTGCGAATTTCATCAGGCATTTGTTCGGGAGCACAGAACAGGTGTGCATCATCCTGTGTAAATCCTCTTACCCTCAAAAGGCCATGGAGGGCTCCACTCTTTTCATAGCGGTAAACAGTTCCCAATTCAGCCCATCTGTAGGGCAAATCACGATAAGAATGCATCCTGCTTTTATAAATAGCTATATGGAAAGGACAATTCATAGGTTTAGCATAGAAATCCTGCCCGTCTACATCCATAGCCGAATACATCCCTTCCTTATAGAAACCAAGATGTCCTGATGTCTCCCACAGCTGTCCTCTGCCTATATGGGGAGTATTAACCAGGTCGTATCCGTTACGAAGATGCTGTTTTCTCCAGAAATCCTCAATATGCATCCTGACACGGGCTCCCTTTGGATGCCATAATACAAGGCCGGGACCAACTTCTTCGTCAAAGGAGAATAGATCCAACTCTTTGCCAAGACGCCTATGGTCACGTTTTTCTGCTTCTTCCAGCATCTTCAGATGTTCTTCCAGTTGGCTGGCTTTAGGGAACGCAGTACCATATATTCTCTGGAGCATCTTGTTTTTCTCATCACCTCTCCAGTATGCCCCTGCCAGTTGCATAAGCTTTATGGCTTTCACTTTGCCGGTGGACATCAGGTGAGGACCTGCACAAAGATCTGTAAACTCTCCCTGTCTATAGAAGGATATTTCTGAGTCTTCAGGGAGCTCCCTGATAAGTTCAACCTTATAAGGTTCATCTTTCATAAGCTCAAGAGCTTCTTGCCTGGGAAGGGAGAATCTTTCAATAGCAATATCCTCCTTGATGATTTTCTTCATTTCGTTTTCTATTGCAGCCATGTCTTCGGGAGTAAAGTTTTTTTCCAAATCAAAATCATAGTAAAAACCGGTATCTATAGCCGGACCAATAGCCAGCTTAACACCCGGGAAAAGCCTTAATACGGCCTGAGCCATTATGTGTGATGCGGTATGCCAATAGGCATGCTTGCCTCCTTCATCATCGAAGGTAAGAAGTTTTAATTCACAATCCTCAAACAATGGTGTTCTCAAATCTTTCAGTTCACCGTTTACTTCTCCTGCCAGGGCTATGCGGGCAAGTCCTTCGCTGATATCCTTCGCTATATCGATAATGGTGCTTCCACTTTCATAGGACTTGACGCTTCCGTCTTTTAGTTTAATTTGTATCATATCTGGTCCACTCCTTTAAAATATTCAATAGTTCTATTCTGGTGAAGAATCTTGTTTGTTAATTTTGGTTATTAATAAGAACCCCACCCCGCTAAAGCAATCACAGATTGCTAGCGGGGGCCCGGGAACCCTGTTGTTCTCACAATAAAAAACTCTCACCCAAATGTTATACATTTAAGGGTGAGAGTTTAAACTCACACGGTTCCACCTTAATTACAGGAATAATCCTGTCACTCAACAGATTATAACGTTATCAACGTGACAGCCTACTGTTATTTCAGCCATCATGCTCCGGGGTGGTTCAAAACAGTGATTCGCAGGATGGATTGCAGCCGGGTCCCTCCCTCTCTGAAGCGTTTGCATC
>JAAYTR010000231.1 GCA_012523685.1 Clostridiaceae bacterium
AAAGTCAAGCTTTTCATTAACTGCCAGACGTTTTATTAAAGCAATATATGGTTCACTTGCTGTGCTTTCGCTTATCTTAATTTTTTGTATCAGTTTATCAAGCCTGAGCCTGACAGTGGGGTATGTCACATTGTATTGATTTGCTATTTCTTTTAGAGAGCCGGACGCCATTATAAAATTCTTAATAAATGATACATCCTCATCGTCAAGATTTACCATCCAGTCAGGTACAACCTCTATTGCCACATAATCACTCCTTTAATAATATTAAAGTTACACTATAATATTATTAAAGTCAATGTTAAATTAAATGTTTATAAAATAAAAGAGAGTTAAAACATCTGATATTAAATGCGAAGAATATTTTTGTTTACGTGAAGATCCTTCGACTCCGCTCAGGTTGACATGGGGGGCTGCTGCTCCGCTCAGGATGGCTTTAGCGGTAAAAGGCGCCGTGAGTGATGTCAAATGGCGTCAGCGGAGCATGGATTGCGTAGCTACGCGACTAAAATCCCGGATGGATTTTCGGAGCGGCGCATTTGACTCACTCTACAGGCGCCTCTGTAGACACTTATTTAAAAAGATACTTCGACTCCGCCAGGATGACAACTTGTACAAACATAATTAAGCAGCGTGGCTGCTGCGATTTAAAGCGAAGCATGGACTGCGTAGCGGGCGCGACTAGAAACAGGATGTTGGAACGGAGCGCTAAATCGCAGCAGTCTACAGCTGCTAAACTTGTATACGCTCCACTCAGAGTGACATAAGGTGCTTCGCTCAGGTTGACAAGGGGTTGGCTGCTTCAGCGTATGTTAAGAAGAATATCATGAAAAATTGAAACAAAAAACATTACTGCGCTGCCACTTAAGTTCAGCCAAAAATATGTTGCCAGGATGAGTATAAGCTTACCGAAAACCTGTATGCGTGTTCTTATACTGATTGTTCTGTATATTACTCCAAGCTGGAAAAGCGGCATAAAGCTTAGCACCGTAACGAGTATTGAGAAAATTAAACGGATTTGTGTAGTTGAATTCATATCAACCAGATTCCAGTTCACACCGGAATAAACAAAAATTGCGGTAGGTATTATAAAAAGCATATGTGACACAGCATAGGACTTCATCAGTATAACCGGCATCCCGGTACTCACATATTTTTCACTGCGTTTTCCTATCATAATAGCCAGCTCTGAAATAGGGACCATGGCACATATTACATCAATGGCACCTACCAGCAGGGCAAAAATAAGGAACAGAAAAATTTTAAATATAAGAAGTCCGGGTTTACTTTCAAAAAAACCTTCTTTAAAAAGATTCTTATAAAAAAACAGATCATAAACCCCGACAAACAGAAAAGCTAGAATCAAACCTGTAATCTTTACAGAAAGCTTTTTATGCACCCAAGCCGGAAACAATAGAAAATCCATAGGGCTTGCGGGTATCTCATTGACTTTTCCCATAAATTCATCCTTAATTATGCAATGCATTTATTTTAGCATAGTAAAATTTTCTAAGCAATAGTAGCCATGCGCAGAATTCTTTCACCTTTTGGTATTCTGAGCGACTTACCCCCTCTGTCATTCTGGGTGTTAGCAGAGAATCTTATCGTTCAACATAAAGATCCTTCGACTCCGCTGCGCTTCGCTCAGGATGACATAATGGGGGCTGCATCCGCTCATGGTAGCAGTTTGTATAAACATTATTAAGCGGCGTGGCTGCTGCAATTTAAAGCGAAGCAAGGAGTGTCAAGAGAACCGTCCCCTTGACACTCTAAGCAATAGCGGTCATTTCTTCACCGTGGGCGAGCTGAAGGACTCTTTCCATTCCTCATAGCTGCTTATTTGCTTCATATTGCGCTCAAAAATCTCAAATACCTCTTCATTGGCAAAGTTGGAGGCCCATACACAAGCACCTGCCAGATCATATTTATGCACCAGCGATGTTTTCATATTGACGGCATCTTTGTCCTCAATCCACATTTGATAAGTCTTTCCGTCCTTTTCGAATTCAGCCTGATACTGACCCGACATATCGTTCCAGGCAGCCACCGCACCATGTTCCTCAACCTTTTCCCAGGCTGTTTCCACATTGAGAACAGTAGAGGATAATTTAGAACCTTCCTCTGTTTCCTCCAGTGCCCAGAGTCTTGTGTAAAGGGGTACACCCAGCAACAGTTTTTCAGCAGGAACCTCTAAAAGTGTTTTTTGAAGGTTTTCCTCAACCCAGGCAAGCTCAGCTGTCGACCCGGCTTTCGGACTTGTACTCCAATGCTGATCATATGTCATAAGGCAGACAAAGTCCACACTTTCAGCCAGGGCTTTTCTGTCATAACACTTTGACCATGTATCGCTGCCATCCGGTATCGACACATCCACCGAAACATATAACCCCTGTTCCTTAGCTAAGGGATAAAACTCCCTGACAAACTGTGTGTACGCATCTTTGTCACTCTTGTACATGTTTTCAAAATCCAGATTTATTCCGTCCAGCTCGTAAAGAGCCGCATATGCCAAAATATTACGTATTATTTCCTGTCTTATATCAGAATTATTCAGAATAATACTGGTTCCCTCAATATCACTAAAAGCATTTGAAAACAGTGCCCAAACCTGCCAGCCGTTCTTATGGGCCTGTTCCACATATTCAGGGGTCGCCCTGTTTTTTATGGTTCCCTCCCTGTCGACAATTTCAAAGAATGTTGGGGATATAACATCTATCCCCGGAGTGGTTGTATTGGAGAGCTTTATATGGCTTTTTGAATAAGTCATGTGCCAGAACAGGTTTATCTTTCCTGAGGTCAGAACAGGGTTAACAGTTGTTTCTTCATCTTCGATAAAATACTGCTTTCCTGAAACAACCACTTCTTCTTTTTTTACATACCCCAATGTACCGTCATTGGCTCTTACTCTGTACCATTCGTCCTTTTCGTCAAAGACTGTGAGGCTTGTTTCCAGGGTGCGGTCAATATCAAGGCCCTTTTCACCATGCCCCTGATACTTCTTCACAATGGGTTCATGAATACTCATCCCTTTTCTCACGACCGTCTTTGCATTAACAGGCCACGCTGTTCTGTACACCGCATTGTTAAAATCTATAACTACAACGTCATTACCCGGTATGTACCGGACATTTATTCCGTAAAACTCCTTCAGAAAGTCAATAGGAAGATATAGGGCGCCATTTTCTTCAACAGCCGGAAACATCAGCTCCATAGGCTTTTCATTGACAAGTGCGTCCAGGCTCCCGGTCTTCATTCTGATAACTCTGTCCCTGGTAGTAACGGTAATCTTTTGAAGCGCTTCATCATACCATATGTACTGATCGATATGTGCTTTAATTGTATCAAAGGGCAGCAATATCCGACCCTCTGATATGATAGGCGGGTATGTTTCCCTGATCCACTCATCGCCTATTACCAGATTCGTCCTCGAAGTATCAAAAGGATCAACTACTGTAGAATTCGGCGTATTTCTTACAATATAAACTGCCAGTATTCCTGCGGCAATTAATGAAAGTACAAGAGCTCCTGCTATTGCATTAATTCTTCTATTCTTCATGTAACCCCCATAGTTAAAATATAAAGCTGCGGGCTGAGACCTTAGAAATAATCTATTTCAATTAATATTATACAGTATAGTTATATGGCCTATGAATGAAAAAATGATGTTAAAATAGCTTCACATATACCGGCGCTTGAGCGTCATTGTGAAGCTATATTGCAACAGCCTGAGTGCCGGCCATATTATTTATCTCTAATAATTTTTAAATACCTTTCTGGGGATATAGACTGCAAAGCTGTCAATCATCTTCCCCAGAGGCTCGAAAAGGATTACAGTATGCTGTCCGTCCTTTCTCATTGATATAAACCAGGCCTCGGCGTTTTTACTTCGGGATGTATAATCCTTTACATTTTTGCATTCTTTTATTTCTCTGGTATATTGAGATGAATTTACTCTGGCCACCATGTCAAATTCTTTGCAGTTTACACTTAGCAGGCGCTTTCTCTTCTTTTGACTGATAATCATATCAATATCCAGATCCCCGTTAGTCAATGCATATTCATATTCAATATTAAACTTTGAAATAAGTATATATGCCCCGTAAAAAACCGCAATTATTAAAAACATGGCGAACTGCGGAATAAACAGCATTAAAAGGTAGCTTATTACAATGGCTCCAATAACAATAAGCAGAATAAGTAGTATATCCACTATGCTTTTGTGCCTTTTTACAATCTTCTCAATAAATATATCCATATAAATCCACCTCTTCTTATGTATATTGTAATGCGTCTTAAGCAAAAAAGGCAACCTTAGTGAACATAATATCACATTACAGCTTTGAACACATCATATATTTTCTTATCAAAGCTATATGTCTGAACAGCATTTATTACATCCTGTTCTGTAATGCGTCCGGCTATTTCCATATTATCGTTCAGAATATAAATAATATGAAAGCAGTCATAGTCCAGCCTGTTAATCAGTTCCAGCAAAGAGCAATTCCACATTGCGGCAAATTCCTTTACCGGATATAGTTTTTTCTTTTTTATTCTTTGCTTTCGATTTAATAAGTTTTCCAGTTTCATAATACTTACCGTCTCCTCAAGAAGTCTTCCTCCGGGAAGAAACATAGCTGCCACCAAAAGACTTGGATTAACAAACAGTACTAATTGCAAAATGCCCGCCATAACAAGGCAAACTCTTACCATGAATGAAAGCCTTTTTGCAATCCTGAAGGTTCTGCTGCTTCCCAGCAATTTATAAGAGATTATAATAAAAATTTGTCCCCCGTCTAAGGGAAACAAGGGCAACAGATTGAAAAATCCGATTGCCAGATTAGCTTCAAACAAATTAAGCAAAAATCCTTTTGTGTTGATCAGGAATACCGCTATAAGAAAATTCCCCAAAGGGCCTGCCATATAGACGGCGATCTGTTTTCTGAAGCTGTGTGTGCCTTTAAATCGTGCGCTTATCCCCACTATAGCAGGTCTGAAGGCGTATAGTGCGACACCAAAAAGACGGGATGCAATTATATGAAATCCCTCATGTATCAGTATGGCCAATATACATGCCAGTATAATACTTATCAGGGTGATCCTCCAAAAAGCCTTGAGCATTCGGCTATAATATTTTCCACTCCGGAAATAAGGGTGCTTACATCTGTATGATTGTCCACCACATGGCTTTTAATAAACGTCAACGCACCGGCAGTATCGGTCCTCTGCTGTAAAAATACTATCAACCCTAATATGGCAAAGCAGGCCAGAGCTTGTTTTATAATTTTAATAGCAAGTAAAGTGGCCTTGTTCTCTTCAATTGCTGTACGGTTGGACATTCCGTAGGAGGCAGGACGCTTCCTCTGATAAATACTTGTATCTATGCGGCTTGAATACCTTGACTGATTTGAATATGGATTGTAACCGGAGTAAGAATTCTCCCGGTTTTTATCCTCCACGAACTTAAATGGTCCGGTATCGGTTCGAAATCTTTGATTCCGG
>JAAYTR010000232.1 GCA_012523685.1 Clostridiaceae bacterium
AAAAGGCGTTAAGATTGCAGAAGCGACTCTTCATGTTGGCCTTGGCACCTTCCGGCCTGTTAAAACTGAAAATATTCTGGAACACCATATGCACAAGGAAGCTTACTCTATTACCTCCGAGGCCTGTAAAATTATCAATCAGGCGAAAGAGGACGGAAAAAGAGTTGTGGCTGTGGGTACTACCAGTGTTCGGGTTTTGGAGACCTCATCTGACCAAAGCGGAAGGGTTCTGCCCGGAAACGGGGATACAGATATATTTATATATCCCGGATATCAATTCAAAGTGGTCGATGCACTTGTAACAAATTTTCATCTGCCTGAATCCACATTAATAATGCTGGTAAGTGCATTTGCCGGGAAGGATAGAATAATGCAGGCTTACCATGAAGCTATTAAAGAGGAATACCGGTTTTTCAGCTTCGGCGACGCCATGCTTATTCTCTAATTCTAATCTAATTTTAATTGTGGTCCCATTGTTTTATCATGTAGTTACGGTATACTCAAAATAGATTAAAACGGAGGCGTTATTGAGTATGAGAAACAATACAAAATATATTTTAGGGGCCATACTTGTTATAATCGGTATATTAACGATATCCGGAAATATTGGAATATTAAGCTTTTCGTGGCTATTAAATTTAACGTGGCCCATGATGTTTATTGCAATCGGATTTTTCTTCTTTCTTGGCTACCTTTCAAAAAGACCTTATGGAGCAGGCTTATTGGTCCCGGCAGGAATATTATTTACTTTGGGAGTAACCTTCCTCTTGGGAGAAGTTTTCTCTTACAGTTTGATATGGCCGGCTTTTATAGCTTCACCAGCGGTGGGCCTTTTATTGCTCTATTTGTTTGGCGATAGAAGCCCGGGTTTACTTGTTCCTATAGGGATATTGTTTACCATAGCAGGAACCTGCTTCTTTTCCGAGTTGTTGAATCTCTGGGGTGTTTTATGGCCCGGATTCATCATAGCTCCGGCAGTAGGATTGTTTCTGCTTTACATTGCCGGTAACAGAGAGCCGGGTTTGCTGATTCCTATTTTTATACTTACGGGAATAGCGGTGGTATTTTTCTCCATAGGTACAATAGGACTTTTCGGCAGGTACTTTAAGTATATTGCCGGCGGAGCATTAATTGTTGCTGGTATAAGCACTATATTGAAAAAACCTTCACCAAAGAGATATGATGACCAAAACCATTATTAAGATACAGGGGGCTGCCAAAGAATACTAACATGTAATTCTGAGACAGTCCCCCGCTTGATAGTGTGTCTTGCGCCCTCCCAACCGATTTAATTTCGACTAATGCTATGTTATTTTTCCTCGGGGCGCTTTTTTTTACCATTCCGTTTGCTCATTAATATTTTGTTTCATCATGATGAGATTATTCATTGAAATTGAAAATAACAAAATAAGTTAACGGTAGGGTGCTTCATTACCCGGTACTTTTGGATTTTTACTGTTGGGTACCTGGTCCAGGCGTTTTTTATTCTCGCCGCTTTTTGCCTGCTTTTCGCTCGAGTTAGAAGTCGGGTTGTTGCGCGGATTCTTGGCCATAAGTTCACTCCTTTCATGGTTTTTCCATATTATTGGTATAAGGAGTGAAAAATATACTAAATACTCAATACTTTGCCCATGAACAATATTGTACCCGTTGTATCATCTATGATAAGGAAAATAAAAGGTCTGTCGGCAATAAAAGTTATCGGCTCCATGAGAGGTGCGGATGCTGGCATTGCTACTACGGTAGCGGCAGCAGCTTCACTGCCTTCCTCGTTAACCTCTATTACTGCTTTATGCAAGACATCACTAATAAACAGATCTTCTCTTATCCCGCTAAAATCAGCTGTGCCATCTTCACCAAAGGCCTTTTCCATACCGAGAGATTTTAGACTGTCACTGAGGCTTTTAATGCCGTATTCAAGCTTGAATTTAGGGAGCTTAAGAGTTACATCATTAGTTTTTCTCAGAGAGCCTCTGATATCATTCCATTGTTCGGGAGTCATATTATCAATAAACTCGTTGATATCAACACTTTCATCGGGAAGAATAACATGCATTGAGGTTTTATCCTTCCCGTAAGGAAGCCGGATGGCTTTATAATCTTGCCCCTTAATGTATTCATAATCACATTTACGGGACATCATTTCTACTTTAA
The DNA here is from genome assembly GCA_012523685.1 of Clostridiaceae bacterium. Taxonomy (GTDB): domain Bacteria; phylum Bacillota; class Clostridia; order DSM-8532; family DSM-8532; genus DTU059. Next base: position 2,155 of record JAAYTR010000232.1, read on the forward strand.
TTGTATTGCCGTCATAGGCAAAGAAATTAGAATTAATGGTCTTTTTAGGATCAAACTGTTTACTCCATTCGCCCTTGAAATAAACAGCATTAATGAGATACATAATAATGTCGGGGTCTATGGGGCCGGTAAGCATCTTTTCGATTTTGCCCTTTGTTTCATCCTTAATCCATTTATTGATTGCATCAACGGTCTTAGGATCCGAAAAATCAAGAGAGCTGACCTTTGCATTAAAATGCTTCTCGTTTTTATTTATAAACTCCTTATTGATTAGCTCGCCTTCTCTTATCCAGATTGAATTGGCTATATTCAGACTGATATCTTTGTCTACCTTTTCTAAGTGAGAAATCAGGCCTTTGTAGCTCTCATTTACCAAAGCTCTGTCAATACCGGTATATCCGAGAGCTTTTTCCATACCTTCTTTTGTCTCACCTTCAGCTCCATTATAGGCCATAGTCAGAGCAGTAGAGATGCTAAATGGCGAAATAAAAATGTTACCATCCGCATCCTCACTGTTGAGGGCTTTAAATATATCAAATGCGAATTTGCTGCTGCCGTCCAGTACATATTCACTTATATTGGATACATCATAAGCCATTCCGGAGCCGCACGCCGCAGAAGTTATTAATAGTGAAATAATGGATAATAGCACTAATAATTTCTTCATGATTCCTCCTAAGGTTTTTCTTGTCATATATAATATTTGACGATGTACCACATAAAAAGTTCACTCAGCTACTTTTTACTTCTGAACACAACAAATTCAGTGTAATTTTCCTCCTCATCCTGTATAGAATCTTTGATTATTTCAAGCCGGTTTAAACGTGCAGCGGTTTCACTTGCTATAGCAGCCGAGCATTTGTCATTAATGGCAGCAACAGCCGCGGCGGCGGCAGAAGTTGTGGAATAAGGAATCAGCCTGCACTCGGGCATAGTTGAAAGAAAGTTTTTGCATTGTTCCAAAGCCTTTTCGTGTGAATATATTTTACGAATGCTGGAAAGCTCAGTTCCGGCAGGTGCAACGAGCATCTGCTTAATTGGCAGTTTAATTCTGTTGATTATCTCTATGTTTGCATTTTCTAATAGATTTTGAACCTTATCAACCTTACCAGCCAAAGAGTTTTCTACAGGCACCACTCCGATTTCAATTCTATTGCTGAGAACTGCTTCAAAAACATCCTCAAAGTGCTCCAGTCCTGTTAATGCATGCGTGGGATATATTTTTTCTGCGGCTTCATTAGCAAAGGAACCGGGAGTTCCCGCATAGGCAACGGTGTGAGGTATAGAGACATGTCTTCCTTCCAATCGGGCATATTCTCTTAGTTTAGGCATAATGTAGGAGAATTCTGATGGAGTAATGGATTGAGGACCATCAGAAAGAGCCTTTACAGGATTATTGTGAACCTCAATAATAACACCGTCGGCACCGGCCGCAATGGCAGCCTTTGATAAGGGCTCCACCATCCATGACAATCCGCTCCCGTGGCTCGGATCAACCAAAACAGGTAAGTGGCTTATCCGCTTAAGAGCAGGCACAGCGCTTAAATCAAGAGTATTTCGGGTATAGCTTTCGTGAGTCCGGATGCCTCTTTCGCACAAAATAACATTTTGGTTACCTTCGTTCATAATATACTCACAGGCCATCAGCAGCTCTTCTATTGTATTTGCAAATCCTCGCTTTAAAAGTATCGGCTTTTTTATTCTTCCTAGTTCTTTTAACAGCTCAAAGTTCTGCATATTACGTGCGCCTACCTGAATAAGATCAACATACTGATCGAATATTTCCAGATAGATTGGATTTGTTATTTCCGATACTATAGGCAGCCCTGCAGCGTCACCGGCTCTTTTTAAAAGCATGAGCCCTTCGGTTCTTAACCCCTGGAATGCATACGGCGATGTACGAGGCTTGAAAGCACCGCCCCGGAGCATACTTGCACCGAAGTTTTTAACCTGATGTGCAATCTGAGTGATTTGTTCCTCTGACTCAACAGAGCAAGGACCTGCGATAACAACAAGATCCTTTGCCCCCACCGATACATTGCCAACCTTAATAACAGTATTTTCAGGGTGGAATTTTCGGTTGGCCTTTTTATATGGCTCCTGTACCTTTAAAACCTTTTC
>JAAYTR010000233.1 GCA_012523685.1 Clostridiaceae bacterium
GCACACAATAAGAAACTTATGGCATATAAATTTGATGGATACTGGCGTGATGTGGGAACAATTCAGGCTTACTGGCAGTCAAATATGAATCTGACAGAACTGATCCCTGATTTCAATTTGTTTGACCCCAACTGGAAAATATACTCCCCCAATCCTGTATATCCGGCACATTTTGTCGGTGATACAGGCAAAATTGAAAAATCAATTATAGCAGAAGGCTGTATGATATACGGAACAGTAAGAAGATCTATTGTTTTTCCGGGGGTCATTATCAATGCAGGTACTGTGATCGAAGACTCTATTATCATGTCCGATACATTAATTGGTTCAAACACTGAAATATACACAACAATCATCGGTGAAAACAGTGTTATCGGGAATAATGTTAAATGCGGAATAGGTGAATTCGCAGAAAATGCTTTTAACCCCAAAGTTTATGATACCATAATAAACGTTATCGGTTCAAATACTGTTATCCCCAACAATACGGTCCTTGGCAGAAACGTTGTTATTGATAATTATGTGACTCCTCACGATTTTGATACAAACAATATACCTTCGGGAGGATATCTTATAAAAGGAGGAGATAAAAGATGAACTCTACGATGGGAATAATATGGACCGGTGGAAAAAATAATCGTCTGAAGGAATTGTCTCTGGAAAGATCAATATCTGCCGTTCCTATAGGCGGAAAATACAGAATTATTGACTTTGTGCTATCCAACATGGTTAATTCGGGAATAACAAATATCGGAGTTTTAACCCAGTATAATTACCGTTCCCTTATGGATCATCTGGGCTCTGGAAAGGAATGGGACCTTGACAGAAAAAACGAGGGGCTATTCATCTTCCCGCCATATCTTTCAGAGTTCGGGACAGGTTGGTACAAGGGAAGTGCAGACGCCATGTACAACAATCTGACTTTTCTCCAGCGAAGTGATGAAGAATTTGTTTTAATAGGCCACGGCTATGCCATCTATAATATGGATTATGAACCAATGCTGGATCAGCATATTCGTACCGGAGCAGATATAACTATCGCCTGTCGAAACATGAGCGATATTTCTGTGGAAGACCGAAAGTTATTTGGTACAGTAGAGTTGAATGATGAATGCAGAATTGTAGATTTTAAGGAAAAATCTATAAATCCGAAAAGCAGTATAGGCTCAATGGGTGTATATATACTGCGCAGAACATTTTTAATTGAGCTTTTACAGGACAGTGCCGCCAAAGGTCTTACAGATTTTGTTTTTGACATTATAGTTCGCCAGACAGATAATCTTAAAATTTATGCATACATGTTTAACGGCTACTGGAGACCACTGAACAGTATTCAGCTTTATTACAGAACTAATATGGAGCTGTTGAATCCAAAGGTCAGACAGGAACTGCTTATGGACAGGAGAAAAATCTTTACCAAGGTTAAGGATGAACCACCTGCCAAGTACAATGAAGAAGCAAATGTGAAAAATTCAATAGTAGCAGATGGATGTATCATTGAAGGAACAGTGGAAAACAGTGTCCTCTTCCGTGGAGTTCGAGTAATGAAGGGTGTTGTTGTCAAAAACAGTCTGGTAATGCAGGGAACAACTGTGGAAAAAGACGCCCAGCTAAATTATTGCATCTTGGATAAGGGCGTTACCATAACCGAGGGTAAATCTCTAAACGGCGACGTCGAATGGCCATTGATAGTGGGCAAAAATGTAAAGGTGTAGCAAAAAGTTTAAAGCTTGGGCGGGGTTTCATCCCCGCCCAATATTTTACCTAATGCTCCAATACTTTTTTATTTTGCACCTTTTATTAATGAGTATTTCAGAAAACTATATTTATTTTTACTTTGCAATATATAAGACGATTAAATATCTATGATATTGATTCTTTTGCATGCTGTATCTTATTCATAGTATCCTCATTAATAGCTTGTTTCAAATCTTTCATATAATTTGAAAACTCCACCTCTTTTTCTCCGTGTGTCAGATTTAATTCATACTCAAGAGGAATCCATGTTGATATATCAGCCTCATTGTGCTGAATTAGCACCTCCATCTTATCAAGCGCTTTGTAGAGCTTAGATTCGATAGTTTCTTGTGCTTGCATCTCTAAAAATAACTTTGAAAGTTCTTTATTATATGGTTCCGGCAGATTGTTAATCAACTGGTGAACCTCTTTGTTTTCTACAATATCATCGCTTTCATTTTTATTAAATGAAGGTATGTCCCCTGTGATTGCTTCGCCTAAGTCATGGCAAATACACATTAATATTACTTTGTTAATATCTGCATAAGGAAATTCATCCTTAACAAAGTATGCCATTAAAGATAATCGCCAACTATGCTCCGCTACACTTTCGTGGCGATTAGAAGAAGTCCATGAGTGCCTTGTATTATTCTTTAATTTCTCTGCAACAGACATTATTTCTATGAATTTTTTAACGTTCATTTTCCCCACACCCCAAATTCCCAAATTTTCTTAGCAATTACTTCGAGATGGCCTACTATATTGTATCGCAACATAAGAAGAATTCGCAACATCTTGTGTAAGGTTAGCTTGACATTTTGTGAAATAGTATGATATTATCCATGTAATGTTAACTTGACACGAAGGGAGTTTGTTTTGAAAAATAAAGTACGTACATTACGAGAGGCACTAAGTTTAACACAAGCAGAGCTAGGTAAGCTTGCCGGAGTATCAAGACAAGCTATAAATGCAATTGAAACCGGCAAGTTTGATCCATCTATTCGTCTTGCATATTCACTTTCTAAAATCTTCTCTAAAACAATTGAGGAAGTATTCGACTTTGAAGATGATTAAGTTATGACGTGCAAAATATACTAATACATGAAATTTGAAAGGAGAAGTTTCACAATGAAATTATTACGTTCCGGCATCACCATATTTCCCAGTTGTCGAACCACTTTCCCCTGACAATCCGGTAGTATTATGCTATACTCAGAGCAGAAAATGTCATCGAAGCGAGGCGAAACGCTTGAGGCACTCGATTTATCGTCATACACAAAATCCATAACACCGAAAGCGGAGGAATCTTTATGTTATTTATTTGCTATCCCAAATGCAGCACCTGCCAGAAGGCACGCGCGTTTCTCGATGCCAGAGGTGTTAAGTACGATTTACGCGACATTAAAACCGAAAATCCCACTGAAGCCGAGCTACGGGTTTGGTATGAGAAAAGCGGCCTGCCGCTCAAGCGATTTTTTAATACCAGCGGCTTACAATACAGGGCGCTGGAGCTTTCGAAAAAACTATCTTCTATGACGGAGGACGAACAACTTTCTCTGCTTGCTACCGATGGAATGCTGGTCAAGCGCCCGATTCTGGTAGGAGACGATTTTGTGCTTGTTGGCTTCAAAGAAACCGAATGGCAGACCAAGCTGTGATCCCATGAATTATGGCATAATAAAAGCATCTGCCGTTTTCGACAGATGCTTCTTATACTTAGCTATATATCTGATTAAATGTTTCAGTGAGATAAGCCGGTTACTTCGGATGAAAGACCACTCATTATACTCTCTACAAATTGGCGTGCTGTTCTGCCCGAGCGTCCGCCACGTTCCAAAGCATATTTCTCAGCAAGCAAATCAATATTTTCCGTCTCTCTGACTTCATATTCTTTCATAAGATGGTGTACAATCTTCAAGTATTCGTCTTTATCAGGTTTAGAA
>JAAYTR010000024.1 GCA_012523685.1 Clostridiaceae bacterium
ACAATACTTCATTGATCTCGAAAATATCATAGTTACAGTTTGTGATGAAGTACTCCACGATAACATCGAATTTGACGGCGTGTGAGAGAGCATAACCTGCTCGCCTCAACAAATCGTCGGTTTCATCGAGTGACAGTTTAAGTGCCACGGCAAGGGCAATAGCTGTGCGTTTGCTTGGCATATAGCCTTTGTTACTCCTGATTTTGGAGAATAATTTACGATCCAAATTGGCACGTTTATAAACCTCGACATCTGTCATGCCTTTAGCATCAATCAACCGCAGGAGCATCCGGGAGAAGGACTCATCAAGATTGCCGACTAAATCATCAAGCGGGGAAGGTGCACCAACAGGCGCGAACATATCTTCAAGAATAGGCTTGTTGTATTTATCATCACGCTCATCTGCTACGGATATTACTTGATGTTCTACCTCAAGAAGTTTCCGTCGCTTTATCTTATGTGTGTCAACGTAATTCTCATCTATATAGCTTTCGACAGCACCGAGCAGTTCACGGCTTACTATAAATGCCGTTTTATCAAACACAACGAGTGTTACATCAATATCATGGTCGACAAGAAAATCTTGAATTACCGAAGTAGCCACTTTAAGAGCTTCGTCTTTTGGGTATCCGTAGATCCCGCTTGAAATCAACGGGAACGCAATACTTTCACAATCATTTTCGATGGCAAGACGGAGTGACTCCATATAGGCGGAACGTAGGAGTTTTTCACACTGTTCAGCATTCTGATTTCTATAAACGGGGCCAGCTGCGTGAATAACAAATTTAGAGGGCAGGTCGAATCCCGGCGTAATAACCGCCTCACCAGTCTTAATCGGGGCGAGATTATTACAGGCAACTTGAAGCTTTGCCGCTCCCGCCGCTTTGAAGATAGCTCCACAAACCCCACCGCCCATTTGCAGATTAGTGTTGGCAGCGTTTACTATAGCGTCAACTTTCATTTTTGTTATGTCCTGACGGACAATGGTGAACGGCATTAAGATTCACCTCAAGCAAAATAAATAATTATCTTCTGGTCTCTCAAATTAATTTTACACTTGAATAAATAGTTGTCAATTAATGAAAATGAATTACCTTGCTATTAATTTTGAATCATAGCAAGGCTATTTGTATAAAGCAATGGCCTTAAGTTTTAGCTGGATTGAAATAAAACCTAACCTCTCGTCAAATAGTTTTCGTGATATGCCTCGTACTTTGTTATCTTTCTCTTTTCAGGTAAACCATATCAATAAGTTGTATCCCGTCTTCAAACATTGGATGGTCATAATTGTCCGTGAAAAAGTTTTTTATTCGATGTGATTCTGTAAATCCACATTTTTTATAAAAGTTGAGCGAAGAAGGAACGTCACCCGTTCCGACAAGCATTAAATTACAATCGTTGTAATATGTAAACAGAAAATCTATCAGTCTTTTTCCATAACCCTTTCGCTGAAACTCAGGCATAACTGCAATGTTCTTAATCTCACAAACGCCGTCTGCCTCTTTAGTAACCACGCATTCAGCTTTAACTCCATTATCGTCCAGAACAAACATTTCACCACGTTCAAGGTACTTGTCTATCATGCTTTCTTGTTCGTCAGCCAATAAAAGCAAATCGATATATGCTTTCCTATCGTTTAATACTATCCTTATTTTCATAAGAAGATACCCCTATATATTTAAATTTGTCATAGCTTTGAAGCACATTGTGCGAACTATCTTCATATTTGAAGCAGATATATCTTATATCTGGGCTGTTTCAATTCTTGTTAATAAGCCGCAATGCTTCTTCCAGAGTTTCATGAGCAGGGACCTGTACATCCGGAACAAGCGGCAAATTAGACTTAGTTGCGTCAGGTCGTATAAAATACTTGTAGGACACGGTGAAGATAAGTAGTGAATTCGGCATCTGAAAATACAGAATGTCTCCATAAGAAGAGGGCATATTTCCGGGAATCTCTCCTATTACTGTACAAAGTCCGTTATCCGAAAGCAAAGTCGCAAAGTCCATAGCAGAGCTAAAGCTGTCCGTGCTGGTCAGCACATATACATCTCCTAAAAATGTGTACACAGCTTGCTGATTTCTTTGCTCCCCAGGCTGGTTTTTCCATATAACCGGGCCAAAGCGTACATTGGAGCCTCCAGCCTGATAGCTCTCCACTGGAAGGTAATAAAGAAACTCGTTAGCTACCAGTGAATTCCCGCCGGGATTGCCCCGCAAGTCCACGATAACACTGTGGATTCCCTCATTTCGCACAGATATAAAGAAATCTTTCAGCGCAGTTTTATAGGTTTTATCATAGATGCATTGACGAAGCGTAAAAATACCGATACCTGATTCCCCATCTATTGAATAGTCATAGAAGGGCTCCGTTCCTGATGATTTAGCTACCTCATTTTCCTGCAGTGAAAAGGATTTGTTGACGATGCTTCCGTCAGTTGGCCGCTTAAGAGAGATTTCTATATCCCGATCTGTATCTATACCTACAAAAGCTAGATAATCACTGCTATTTATGCGTGAGGCAAAGGCATGTCGAGCCCAGGAGTCTAGCTCATAGGAAAATTGCTCCTGGAATCGTTCGTAAAGTTGGGAGACCGAAACGCCACCTATCTTATAAACAGTATATTTGTCATATTCTCCGCCTGAGCAAATCAAGTGTTGCCCTTCCCATGAAAATAATAAAGGGAGATACTTTGTATCATTAAAGTAAGCCCTTACTGTGGTATGAGCATCTCCAAGACTTGCAAGAACCCGAGAAGCGCTTTGCCACAATGACAGTACTGTGACTTCTGTCGATTTGGAAAGCACCGCATGCTCCCGCTCATATGCCATCCGAACCGCCGCAGGCAAGCCGGATATACAAGCCGGATGACGCTCCTGCAGTCGACAGACTATAAACTCCAAATCCTCCGCAGCCTGCATCCCGCTAAGATAGGTATCAAGCTTCTCAGATTGCCTAAAGGTGCTTACCGTCCCCCGATAAGGGTCAAACCATATCCGCCATGCTCCATATAATGCAACAGTACATATTATAAAAACGTAAAGAAAAATCTTTATATGTTTAATACATTTCTTTTTCATACTAGGCCGCTAGCCAGAACCAACCTTTTCATAAATTTCTCCTCTTAATAGTGGTAATCTACTAGTTTTCTTTAGTGGATGGTTTAATATTCCCCATAACTATGATATAATTTTATGTAATTATAATGACCCCGGTCACATACTGTAGTCATTATAGCATCCTATGTATTTTAATGTCAATTTAAGGTGAGAAATTATGAAAAATGAAAAAACCAGTAAGAGAGATTCCCAGTTATGGCCCGAGAGCCTTGATATTTCATGATAAGACTTATACTTTTCTTAAAACTTTTCCATATGGATGTGAAGAATCCTTATTTTCAACAACAATTAGTTTGTTTTCTTCAATCATTTTTTCAATACGTAAAGCATACCAACTATCACTAATACCCAGCCTATATTCTCCTAAGAGCTTTCCGATAAATCTTGCCATAATAAAATCATTATCAGGCAGATTATTTATGATAATGAAATCATAAAAGTTTTCTGGTACAGAAGTTAACTTTCCATTTATAATTGCACGCAATGGTGCATTTTCTTCCATTAAGTCGTGCCAGTGATCACTAATAATTCTCTTTTCTATCTTAGATAATTGTTTTTCAAGAGATAAAAACTGATAAAACTTACCTGCAGCAACTTCTCCCCAGTGACTATACTCTTCTATTTCATCCTCAGATATTGGATTATATTCAGGTAAAGAAACAACACTTATATTACAGTCAATATTTCTTAATAAATGGCATACAAAGTGAAATCCACAGGTAGAATAAGGGGCGTTGCTTTTCCATATTCGTATTGGTATACCATCTTTTGCAGCAGACAACAGCTTCTCCATATCCTTGCGTTGATTTTGGAAAAACTGTTCTTGCTCCTTACTGTCAAAATCAAATCTTCCCCATACTTTTCGGAAAATATTTTGTCGCTCATTTCCATCAATCTCACCTGAAATATCTCCAATATCAAGCGAAAATCCTATATTAACAACATCTTGAGAACTCCCTCCAACTGCTTGTCCCTCAAAATGTTTCTCTAATTCAGCTTTAGTCAGTTTTTCCCCAATATAACCGATAGCTCCACCAAGCATAGTTTTTGCATTATAATTTTTCGCTAATTTCATAGAACCCTTCTCACTATCACTGAATAAAACTTCAAGCATAATTTCGCCTCCTATTGAAAATACCTACATCCATTCTATTACCTCAACCCTGCTGATGTTATTTTATATTTCCACTCAACCCCACATCATTCTTGATAGCGAAGCATAATGCAAGGCTCCCTTCTGACGTTGATGGCAGTGATGAGCCTTTGTGCGTCCTTATATAGAATAGATTATCTCTCTGACATATATTTTACAATCTCTTCAGAAGTCAGTTTTTGGACTTGTGAATTTTTATATTCTCTATATTCGTCGGAAACGAAAACTGGTTTCATACTTTCGCATGTCTTTCCGCTGTTCTTTTTTAAATAGGTCTTTAAGTCATCACTATCAGCGAAAATTTTATATGAACACCTTCCAGTTTTATTTTCGATCTCATATATTCCGCATGACTTTTTTACGCTGTAATCTGCCGTACGTAAGTACAATTTAGCAATCTCCAGTGACTTAAAAGGAAAATTCCAACGCTGCAATCTGCGCTTGGGATCATGTTCAATGCAGATGCATCGTCCACATGTACCATAAATATATTGAGTATGATTTTTAAGGCAATCCAGCGGATTTAATAAAGGCGTTATTCTTTTTTCTTCAGTATAGCATTCTATACACATATGCCTTTTCCTGACTAATATTCTTCTGACATTCAAATCACAGCCTCAACCCTGCGCTATCCAAATTACTAATTCAACCCTACCGCAAAAACATCTAAATCTGACACTCAACCATATGACATCTAAACCACTAACTCAACCCGCCGAAGAAACGTGTGGATATGTTTCCCCGGAGCGATTTTTGCGACAAAAACCTCTCTTCTGTACCGACGGCCAAATGCCTAAAAGCCCTTTATTCCCGGTACTTATTTACACTTTAGTCCTTAACCCGCGTCATCAATACCACCGTCTCCACGTGGCACGAGCCGCTCGGATTGATGTCTTGGGCTGATTTTTTGCACCTTTCGTTTACGGGAACATGTCAATGAGTTTTTTGCATTTTTTCTGAAAACCAATGTTCATGGTAACATATCGACATAATAATTATAACGCCAACC
>JAAYTR010000234.1 GCA_012523685.1 Clostridiaceae bacterium
AGATGCCCGGTAAACATACCGGCAAATACTGCAAAGTTATATAAAAGGAAAGTCAATACAAGATTTATACCAAACCACATCCAGGCATAAGAAGAGTTTGGAATACCTGCAATTATCTCAAAAGCAATCAAAATTGCACTGTTAAAAATAAGCGGAAAACTTACTACAAACAGCCCTGAAAGATAATTGGTCACAAACAAAGTCGAACGGCTCACAGGCAAGGAGTGAATCATTGCCGTATTTTTTTGGAAATGCATATATGAAAACATTGCCAGAGCCGTAACTAAGGGGTAAAATCCCAAAAATATGACCATTATATCATTGGTGTTAAAAATACTTTTACCTATATAAATAAGCACCTCATAATCATCAATCCTGTTTATCCGCTCTATTGCTGAGTTTAAGTAACCTATTATAAGCAGAAACATGAAGAATGTATAAGAAAAAGTAATCAGCCAGAACCTCTTGATATTGTTTTTAAAGATTCCACTATTAAAGTACGATGTTTTTAACGGCATAATCCATACCTCCAAGTTCATAGATAAAGATTTCTTCAAGGGAAAGAGGCAGAGCATCAACCAGTAAGGGATTAAATTTATTGATTTGGGCTATAATTTTGTCACGGTCGCCTCTTACAATAAGAATCCAGATTCGACCGCTTTGCTGCCGGTTAAGAATGCTAAGCTTATTCACTTCCTCAGGAAACTCTCCGTCAAATGCTACCTGAAGCTTAATGATGTTATTCTGAAGTTCTGTCAAGCTGCGTTCCAATATGACTTTTCCCTCATGCATGATACCAACATGGTCACAGACATCCTCGAGCTCCCGCAAATTATGTGATGAAACAAAGACTGTCATGCCTCTGTCGGCAACATCCTGCAGCAGCACACTCCATACTTTTCGGCGCATTACTGGATCAAGCCCGTCCACCGGTTCATCCAGAAGCATAATATCCGGGCGAACGCAGATTCCTAACCAAAAGGCAGCCTGTTTTTGCATACCTCTGGAAAACCGTTTGAGGCTCTTTTTCGGATTAATTGGGAATACCTCCTGGAGCTTCTGGAACCTGACTTCATCAAAGCTCGGATATATAGACTTATAATATTTTTTCATATCCAGGATAGATGCCTGAGGGAAGAAATATATTTCATCAGGTATATAAAACATTTTTGATTTGGCTGCAACATTTTCATATACCTGTTGTCCGTCTATAGTTATTGAACCGGAATCCGGGATAAAAACACCCGCCATATTCTTGATAAGTGTAGTTTTGCCGGCACCGTTAGGCCCGACAAGTCCATAGACAGAGCCTTTTTCCACTGATGCATTTACACCGTTCAAGGCATAAAAGCCATCAAAGGACTTTTTCAAATCTTTAATCTCTATCATGTTTTATTACCTCCTTGTGGTCTGGAGCGCGATATAGTATTTTGAACAATTTCAATTATATTGCTTTGTGCAGCACCCAAATATGAAAGCTCCCCGACTGCGGCTCTCAAAATATCATATAGCTCTTCCAGACGTTTAGAATCAACATTTTTCGGCGAGGGTGCCACGAAATTACCCCGGCCAGATACCGTATAAATAAAGCCATCGGATTCTAAATCTCTATATGCCTTTTGAATTGTGTTCGGATTAATTGAAGTAGTTTGAGCCAGCTCTCTTACAGACGGGAGTTTCTCATCCGGTTTGAGTGCACCGGTAATGATCAGCTGCTTGATATTGTCTTTTATCTGTTCGTAGATAGGCTTTGGATTTCTCAAGTCTATTGCTATTATAGATATCACTCCTTTCCTTCAGTAAGTTTTCCTTATGAAGTAAGTGTACTATTATTACTAGTACACCTATTATACGTTGGTTATTTATACCTGTCAATAATTATTTACATTTTATAACTGATATAGCTAAAGGATATCATTTTTTGTTTTTAACACAGTTTAATTAAAACATTTTGGGAATGTGTAAAAATTTAGGGTAAATAAAATACTGAATAAATAGATTATGGTGGGGTCAAATGATAAGATATAAAATTCTATGTGTAGACGATGAAGAAATGATGGTTGATGCTTTAAAACTTGAGCTGGTTAATAATATATCCTCCGACATAATTATTGAAACAGCTACCAGCGCTGAAGAAGCACTTTTGATTGTCAAAGAAACTATTAAGCAGAAAGATCATATTATATTGGTTATTTCAGATCAGAAGATGCCCGGAATGACAGGAGAAGTCCTTCTGGCTGAACTTGACAAGATAATTCCTGATTCACTTAAAATTCTGCTGACAGGTTATACGGATTTGGATGCGGTCCAATATGCCATTAATAACGCCAGCTTGTTCAGGTACATACAAAAACCCTGGGAACAGGAAGATCTGATTCTTACCGTTAATCAAGCCATTGATAAGTTTAACACAAAGAGAGCTCTTGACGAAAAAACTCAGCAGATTATGAAAATGAATGAGGAACTGGAAGAAAAGGTAAAAGAGCGGACCACGCAGTTAAGAGATGCTATGAAAGAATTGGAGGCCTTTTCCTTCACTGTATC
>JAAYTR010000235.1 GCA_012523685.1 Clostridiaceae bacterium
GTGTTAATAAAATAAGCTGTTGGTTTCATCATAAAGATGAGATCCCTGTTAACCATATTTTCGGTTTCCTTCGTTGCTCTGACATGAATTGTTACAAAATCAGACTCTCTCATAAGCTCCTCAAGGCTGACCATTTTAATACCGTAAGGAGGATTCGTCACGAAAGGATCATAACCCAGGATATTAACATCAAATCCGGTCAGTCTCCGGGCAACCTTTAGTCCAATTTCACCAAGACCTATGATTCCAACATTCTTACCCGGCAGATCGGGGATATGTCCGGAATTTGGGTACTCTCTTATCCATTCTCCATTCTTCAGACCCATATGGCCCCTAGCAATATTTCTGCTTTCGCATATCATAAGACCAATTGTAAAATCGGCAACAGCATCGGCGTTTCTGCCCGGCGTGTTGTAAACCAGAATATTCTTTGAGGAGGCATATGAAATATTTATATTTTCATAACCCGCTCTCAGCACTCCAATAATCTTGAGATTTTTACAGCTGTCAATTACCTTTTTTGTGATAGGGCAAAACTCAGTTATGATGATATCTGCGTCTATTACTGCATCCAATATGTACTGAGGAGGATCGTAAGCTTCACTCCCGCCATGCTCAACAGCAAGATTGATATTCTGGAGTTCTTCAAAATCCTTAAGTTTCCATTCTACGGCCGTTACCTCTACACCAAGCTTCTCCAATTCTTTAAACCCTGAGAGAATATAGTCGTTTGGTATAAAGAGATCACCTATTCCAACGAGTTTCATATTAATCCACACCCTATCCTTTATTTGTTACTATGGTACAAGAACTATTTTAACAGCATCTCCGGCTTTAATCACATCCATCGCCTTATGAAAATCAGACATTGGCATCACATGGGTAATTAATGGTTTAAATCTTTCAGGGTTTCTCCGCAGTAACTCTACTGCTGCTTCAACATGTTTTACAGTTGAATCTGAGGTTCCGTATAAAATGAGCTCGTTATAGTGAATTGTCCTGCTGCTTATAGAAAGCATCTCGTCTTTCACCGGAAGGCTGGCAAATAATGAAACATATCCGCCTTTACGTGCATAGGCGGGAGCTTTTCCCTGGGATGCATTATGGGGGGCGGTGACAATCACCAAGTCAAAGCCCTCGCTTTCAGTAAACTTTTTATAGTTATCGTCTAATTCATCAGGGACAAGGGTGGTAAAACCCATTTCCTTTGCCATATCTGTTCTTTTCCCCGGAAATTCAACACATATAATATTCTTTACACCTTTTTCGCGCAGACAAACAGCGTGAAGAAGGCCAAGAGGGCCAAGCCCAATAATTAAAACCGATTTAAGTTCTTCTATAGGGACTCTGCTGATATCATTCATTGCACAAGACATAGGCTCACTTAAAGAAGCAACCACAGCATCCAGATTGCCTACATCGACAAGATGCCCCTGCCTTACAGCTTTTGCAGGAATTTTTATGTAAGGACCCATGGCTCCGGGATAATGAAATCCCATTGCCTCCGCACTCCTGCAGAGATTTGTCCTTCCTTTTCTGCAGTAAATGCACTCCCCACATCCTATAGTGGTTGCCATGGTTACTCTCTGTCCGATACTATAGTTATCAACACCTTTGCCAATTTCAACAATTGTTCCGCAGAATTCATGTCCCATGACCTGGGGAGGTTTTATTCTAGGGTTGCCGACTAAAAACGATTTTACATCGGTTCCGCAAATGGCACAGGCTTCAACTTTTACAAGCACCTCGCCTTCTCCGGTAATAGGGATTTCTTTCATTTCTTCTATTCTGACATCTCCGGGTGCATAGAAATTAACACACAATCCATCAGAAGTTTCTGCGTTCATATCAGTGTACCTCCCTTCCTCCGCTGATGTTAAGAGCCTGGCCGGTACAGTAATCACCGCTGGCAGTTAAAAAATAAACATAATCTACAACGTCATCAATAGCAGTGAGCCTGCCCAAAGGTATTTTTGCTGTGAATTTTTTGATTACTTCCTCTCTGGAAAGTTTAAGATTATTTGTATATCCTGAACTTACTTCACTCCATACACCGGTGGAATCGGTAATTCCGGGGCATACACAATTAACATTAATATTATAGGGGGCCAGCTCGAATGCCAGTGCGTGTGTTAACGCAATTATTGCACCTTTTGCAGCTGAATAATGTGCCATAAGAGCGGAACCGGTTTTCCCGGATTTGGATGAAAAATTAATAATCTTTCCTCCTTTTTGAGCTTTCATACTCTTAACCGCTCCCTGTGAACAGAAGAGAGCCCCGTTTACGTTAACAGCCATTTGTTTGTTAATCTGTTCGGCCGTGATTTCTTCAAAAGGTCTCTGGTCTACAATACCAGCATTATTTACCAATGCATAAATAGGACCAAAGTCATTCTCAATTTGTTTAAAGCAGGATAAAACATCATCCCTATTAGTGATGTCCAGTATGTATCCCTTAACAGAATAGCCTTGATCAGCAAGACGATTGGCTTCCTTTACAACATCCGGATTTATATCTATCATTGCGACTTTAGCCTTGTCATAGCAATACCTTTCGGCTATAGCAAGACCTATGCTCCTGGCTGCTCCGGTAACAACACATGTTTTTCCTTGCAACGATTTAAACATTCTTAAGTCCCCCTTATTAAGTTTTTATTTTGTTGTCGTGAAATATTCCATGACAACTGTCAATCTCATTATAAATTATTCCATAACATATGTCAACAATAGATTTACTATTCCCTCTGGTTTCAGTTTTGGTTGTGAAGATGAAGCATTGATACAAGACTATATTTATACTAAATCATTGTATTATTAGCTATAAAATATGGGTATATATAAAGCTGTAATTCCAAAATACGGAGGTTTATTATAAATGTATAAATATGGAAAAATAAAAGTTTCAACTACCTTGCCTGAAAAGCTTTTAGGGCTTCGTGATATATCAAAGAATCTCTGGTGGTCATGGAATAGTGAGGCTATTGATCTCTTTCGCGAAATAGATTTGGCTCTTTGGGAAAAGCTGAATAGAAATCCTGTTCGCTTCCTTCAGGAGATTAGTCTGAAAAAGCTTGAAGAAAAGCTATCAGATAATGAGTTCATGAATAATTACAATAAGGTTCTGAAAAATTTTTATGATTATTTGAATGAAGAGGATACATGGTTTAACCACAACTATCCTGACTATAAAAACGAACAGATAATTTATTTCTCTGCCGAGTATGGACTTCACGAGGTTTTACCGGTATATTCAGGCGGTCTTGGTGTATTATCCGGAGACCATTGTAAAACTGCAAGCGACTTGGGCTTGCCTTTTACAGCCATTGGTCTTTTTTATAAACAGGGCTATTTTGATCAGCATATCAATGCGGAAGGATGGCAGGAAACACGTTTCACAAATCTGAATTATTCACAGCTTCCTGTATCGCCTGTTTATAACGCTGACGGGCAGCCTCTTACCATTTATGTTGAACTATCGGGCCGTGTAGTTTATGCCCGTATCTGGTGTATTAATATTGGGCGGGTAAAGCTTTATCTTATGGATACCGATGTGCCTGAAAACAATCAATATGACAGAGCGCTGACCAACAGACTTTATGGTGGAGACAAAGAAACCCGCATTCAACAGGAAATACTCTTAGGTATTGGCGGAATCCGAACCCTGGACGCTTTGGGGATCAAGGGAACAGTATATCACATGAATGAAGGGCACTCAGCCTTTATGGCTCTTGAGCTTGCCCGTAAGCTGGTTATGGAAAAAAACATGCCCTTTAGAGAGGCAAAAGAAATTGTCTACTCTTCTTCTGTGTTTACCACTCATACTCCGGTACCGGCAGGAAACGATATATTTCCGTTAGATATGATTGATCGCTATTTCAGCAATTATTGGGTGCAATTGGGGCTTCAGCGTAACGAGTTCATTAGTCTGGGACTAAAGCCCGATGAGCCGAATGTCTTCAACATGGCCGTCCTGGCATTAAACATGTCTGGACGTAAAAACGGTGTAAGCAAGCTGCATGGAGCCGTTTCCCGGAATATATTCAATGCTGTCTGGCCTGAAATACCGGAAGAGGAAGTACCTGTTACCCATGTCACTAATGGTATACATACCATGACATGGTTGGCACCGGGCTTCAAATATATTTTCGATAAATATCTTCCTTCGGATTGGCAAAACAGATTATATGATCCATCTGTATGGGAGGAGATTAATAATATTCCAGACGAAGAAATCTGGAAGACGCACAATGCGTTGAAGACTAAAATGATACGTTTTATCACCGACAGACTAAAGAAGCAATATTTGCAAAATGGCATACCTTTGCATGAAGTGAATGAGCTTGACAGTATGCTTGATACCCAAGCTCTTACTATAGGTTTTGCAAGACGCTTTGCCACATATAAAAGAGCAAACCTTATTTTCAGGGATCTGGCAAGAATTGAAAAAATACTAAACAATAAAAGCATGCCGGTTCAGATTATATTTGCCGGTAAAGCTCATCCTGCAGATCATCCCGCACACCAGGTCATTAAGAATATACACGATATAGCAAGAAGCGCAGGCTTCAAGGGTAAAATATTCCTTGTTGAAAATTATAACATGACCGTGGCACGCCATCTCGTTCAAGGTGTTGATGTCTGGATGAACAATCCCCGCCGTCCGCTTGAGGCAAGCGGAACCAGTGGCCAAAAGGCATGCATTAATGGTGTACTCAACTTCAGTATTCTGGACGGTTGGTGGTGTGAAGGATATAATGGCATGAACGGCTGGATAATCGGTGATGATACACCATTTGACAATGAGCAGCATCAGGATGATTACGACAGTAAATCCCTTTACGAAACTCTTGAGCATGAAATTATACCTCTTTACTTTAACCGGGAAAATGGTATACCTGTCGGCTGGATAAAGCGAATGAAGGAATCTATCAAGTCGCTGGCTCCGGTATACAGCACTCATCGCATGGTTAAGGATTATACCGAAAGCATGTACATTCCTGCCATCATCAGAAATATTAAAATCCGTGAATCAAAGTATGAATTTATCCACACCCTTGCTGACTGGAAACAGTACATTGAGCGAGGATGGCCACAAGTAAGCATAATTGCAAATCAGGATATTCATGGCCTTGTAGATCATAACATGTTTTCAGGGCAGGAGCTTAATTTAAACGTAACAGTACAGCTTTCCACTTTAAAACCCGAGGACGTGCGGGTGGAGGTTTATTATGGACCTCTGGGGCAGGAGGGTATTATTAACGGTTCATCGGTAGAGATGAGGGTAGCCCGTCAGACCGATGCCTCAACCTACTGTTATGAAGCAACGATTTGTCTTCTTGATGGCGGTGAGTACGGATACTCCTTCAGAGTGCTTCCTCATCACCCAAATCTGATGAATAAGTTTGATTTACCCCTTATTAAATGGGCTAATTCATAATAAAACTATATAACTATTCTGTGGGAAATGAACTAAAATAATTTATGCTGGGATGATTGTAACAACTTTACCTTAATTGACAGTGTAAGGGTGGTATGTTATAACGAGAATAAAGAAATCGCTTACCTCTAAGGTGGCGGGTAGAGGTTACCGTTTCCCTCGAGTTTCAACGATTCGGGTCCCGTTCGAAATCTTTGATTTCGGTAACGGGTGAGATCGTTATAATTTGATTGACCTTCTATGTTGGGTTGGTCAATCACAATAAATATTTCATCAGGAAGTTTAATAATGGAAAAAAGGCTACGCTATATAATAATACTTTTACTTATTGCACTACTATCGGTTTGGTTGGAAGTATCGCTAGTAAACTCTGTATTTGCTGATGATGAATCTAATATACCTAAAACTGATGCAGTCTCAGCGATACTTTTTGATGCCCGCAGAGGACAGATTCTTTTCTCCAAAACTTCTGACGATAAATCTCTTTCACCTTTGGCAAGCCGCATTATGACTACTCTGATTATTCTGGAAAAAGTTGATCCCGAGGCTATGATAATTGCCAGTAAAGAAGCCGCCAATACAGAGGGTGCAATACTTAAGCTCACTGTGGGAGAAAAATATGCCACTAAGAATCTTCTAACGGCACTATTACTCACTGGATCACCTGATGCTGCCATAACTCTGGCTGAATATGTGGGTGGAAGCGAGCAGGGATTCGTTGATTTAATGAACCAGTATGCCGCTAATCTTGGCTTATCAAATACCAGATTTACAAATAGTGTCGGCAGGTATGACGAAAAACAATATACTACCGTAAATGACATTTTGATACTCATGAAATATGCTTTATCAAACACCAGCTTTAACAAATTGTTTGCTACTCAGGCAAAACCCTGGTATGACGAGCATAAAACATTGGTTCTTACAAATACAAATAATATGTTTTGGAGCTATCCGGGAACTGACGGCGGAATAACCGCTGGCTATGATGCAGATTTTCAAAGTATTGTAACGACTGCTACCAAGAACAATATGCGACTGGTGTGTGTCTTATTGGATGTACCCACCAAAAGTATGTATAACGACTCCATAGATATTTTGAACTATGGCTTTGATAATTTTCTTCATGGAACACTTGTAGCAGCAGGCAGCAGCCAGCAGGCTATAACTGTGGAGGGACAGTCCTTAAATCTTATTGTTGCATCTGATGTCCAGTATGTACATCCAAAAGGCCAGGATTATATCAAAGACATTGCCATTAATGTAGATCAGTCGAAACTCAAACTGCCTATTACAAAAAATACGGTCGTGGGTATGTTGACGTTTATACTTGAAGATGATACGACTATAAATGTTGAACTTTTCCCGGATCGGGAGATTCTTCCGCAGAAAACTAAAAGCCAGGTCCTAAAGGAGAGATTCCTGGAAAGCCGTGAGCTGGTATATGTCATAATAGGGCTGATTGTTATAGAGTTGATAATTGGTTCATATAAGTTATTTAACTTTATCAAAAAAAAGTATATCAGTTACAAGGCGAAAAAGACGCATGGGCATATAAGCACCCGGAGCAGAAAGTAAGAGGCTGTCATCCTGAGCAAAGCGAAGGATTATAATCAAGCTGTGTATAACAGCTTGATTTTTAGATTCTTCGGCTATTCTATGGTCTCAGAATGACACATTCCGCCTTTTGGGATAGCCTCCTTTTTCTTTTACATACTTAGGTACGCTTGAATGAATTCGTCAATTTCACCATCCATAATTTTTTGAATATTACCATCTTCATGGTCGGTGCGATGATCCTTTACCATGGTATAAGGACAGAAAACATATGATCTTATCTGGCTGCCCCAGGCGATATCCTTTTGCTCGCCCTGTATCTGATTCAGTTTTTCGGCCTGCTCTTTCTCCATCTTCTCCAGAAGCTTCGCTTTGAGCATTTTCATTGCCATTTCTCTGTTCTGAAGCTGCGATCTTTCGTTTTGGCAGGCAACAATTATTCCCGTGGGTATATGTGTAATGCGTACTGCCGAAGAAGTCTTGTTTACATGCTGGCCACCAGCACCGGATGCACGGTACACGTCCATTTTTAAATCATCCGGATTAATCTCGACAGTTACCGAATCATCTAATTCAGGCATAACTTCCATTGACGCAAAAGAAGTGTGTCTTCTTCCTGATGAGTCAAAAGGTGATATTCTGACTAAGCGGTGAACTCCTTTTTCGGATCTCAGATACCCATATGCGTAATCACCTGCAATACTTGCCGTCACACTTTTAATACCGGCCTCATCACCGTCAAGCATATCCAAAATCCGAACAGCAAAACCATTTCTCTCGGCCCAACGTGTATACATCCGGAAAAGCATCTGTACCCAGTCCATGGCCTCGGTTCCTCCAGCCCCCGCATGCAGAGTAATTATGGCATTATTGGCATCATATTCGCCCTTCATAAGGGTTTCCAGCCTAAGCTTTTCATATCTCGATTTAATGTCTTCAAAACTGGTATTTACTTCTTCAAAAATTGTATCATCTTTTTCATCCAGTCCAAGCTCAACAAGTGTTAAAATGTCTTCGCAATCATTGAGCAGTTGTTGGTAATTCTGTAGTTTGTTTTGAAGACTTTTTGTGCGTTGCAAAACTTTTTGTGAATTTTCGGTGTCATTCCAGAATTCCGGCTCTGCTGCCCTGAGTTCTAATTCTTCCAGCTCTTTTTTTATTTCGGGCAGGTCAAAGTGAATCCCCCAATTCTTTGATGTTTTTTTCGAGCACTTTAAGTTCGATACCTTTTTGTTCCAGCTCTAACAGGCTCATATCTATCATTCCTTCCATTAATAAAATCTGCTATTTAAATGCCTATTTATTATACTTACTATCATAACATTTTACAATGGTTATACAACCTTGTCCTTTACTTGTAATATTGTAATGGCTAACTTATAATAGTGTAATGGAAAAAGTAGTGAATTGTATTAAATGTCAACACTATTATATTACTTGGGATAAGAACTATCCAAAAGGCTGCCGGCTTTTTGGATTTAAAGGGCAAATCATGCCTTCCCAGATGGTAAAATCGTCCAGCGGTGAAGAATGCAAAGGATTTCTAGCTAAAAAAAATAATAAATGATAATTAATAAGAAAACTAAGGTCCATTTAAAAGGACAACTACAAAACCATAGGCTATAATTAATTGAGAAAAAATAAGGAAGCTTAAAATAAGCCTCCATAATTTAATTGGCGATTTTTCAGCTTATCAGCAGATTCCACGATCACAACCTCTTCCGCAGCCTTTTCCGTCAAAAATACCCGGACAGAAGCATATAATAAGAACAATTATGATAATTAACCACCATATATTGTCGCCTCCGAATATACCTCCACCGCCGCAACAGCAATCTTGTTTACAACAATCACCCATAATAACACCCCATCCTGATTCAGCCTTCTTCATCTTATGCAAAAGACCAGCGGGGTGACACTTGTTTAGGCACTAAATCTCTTGAGCATTTCCTTATACAGCTCTTTATATTCTTTTGCCGAGTTTTGCCATGAAAAGTCCTGATTCATGCATCTCCTGATAAGGTTTTCCCATTCTTCTTTATTGCGGTATATTTCAATGGAACGTGCAACAGCATCCTTCATTTCGTGAGCATTATAGTTTGCAAAGGTAAATCCGGTGCCTTCTTTGGTAAACACATTATATGGTTTTACCGTGTCCTTCAGCCCTCCCGTTTCCCTTACGACAGGAACAGTTCCATAGCGCATGGAAAATATTTGTGAAAGGCCGCAAGGCTCAAACAAAGATGGCATAAGATACATATCACTTGCTGCATACAAACGCTGAGCCAATACACCGTCATATTTAATATTTGCCGAAACCTTTCCGGGAAGCTGGCTTTGGGCATACAAGAAGAAGTCTTCATATTTCTTGTCGCCTGTACCCAATACAACGAACTGTATCCCTAAATCAATAAGTTCCCAAAGCATATTTTGGATTAAATCTAAACCCTTTTGGTCAACAAGGCGGGATATAAAAGAAACCAGAGGTACATCATCTATTATATCCAAACCGAGCTCCTGTTGAATCTTACGCTTATTTTCGTATTTACCCCTTAAATCATCCTGGTCGTAGTTGGCGTAAAGCCTTTTATCTGTTTTGGGATTGTTAGTTTCGTAATCTATTCCGTTTATAATGCCATACAAATCATTGGAACGCCGTTTAATAAGATCCTGAAGATTCTCTCCAAAAAAATCATATTTAATTTCTTCAGCATAGGTATGACTGACTGTACTGATTATTGACGAATAAGAAAGTCCCGCTTTCATAAAGTTTATATTATCGTAAAATTCAACTCCATCCACGTTGAAATATTTCCAGTCCAGGCCAAGCAGATCACCAAGAATACACTTTGGAAAAATCCCCTGATATTTGAGGTTATGTATAGTAAACAATGTATGGATATTCCGGTAGAATCCACCCTCCCGATCCCTGTAATGAGCATCAAGAAGAAGACTTACCATACCGGTCTGCCAATCATTAAGGTGAATAATGTCCGGCTTAAACCCTATAACGGGCAAAACCTCCAAAATTGCCTTACAAAAGAAACTAAACCTCTCTCCGTCATCATATAAGCCATATATGCCATTTCTGAAAAAATAATACTCATTGTCAATAAAATAATATGTCACACCTTCATAATCCAGCTTAAATATACCGCAATACTGCTTCCTCCATGACAGATCAACCTGACAGCTTCCAACGAACATCATTTGAGAGACATATTTTGCATCTATCTTACCGTACTTAGGTAGAACCACTCTAATATCAATATCCAGAGCTTTAAGTGCCTTGGGAAGGGAACCTGCCACATCTGCCAGACCACCGGTTTTAATAAAAGGATATACTTCAGATGAAGCTAACCATACTTTAAGTTTATCCATGGCCTTAATTCCTTTCTTAAAGAATTATAATAATTAATCTCTAAATAATATACCACTTTATTCCATGAAATCACCAGCATTCTGTGTTGAATAAACTAATTAATAATATATAAAACTAATCCGGGAGGGATGCTATATGGACAAAAAAAATAAACGGTCTGATATCTTAAGCAAGTACCGTGCTTATGTTACTAATGCAGCTACAGAAATTAAAGAAACTATAACTGAGGGGCAAATACCTTATGCATCCGATGAAGCTGTAGAGGAAGCACGTGATTGGGTAAATAACGGAAGCCAGCTCTAAACCGGGGGCATATGCCCCCGGTAATCTAAGATGCCCTGTTTAATTAACAAAAGTGTAATTCATACCGGAATTGTTATCCCAGTTTTCTACAGAATCCTTAAAGGCCACGTTTATATTTTTCCCTTGTTCTATAGGGAAAACTGCTTTAAAAGTACCTTCTCCTTCTTTTTTCAATTGGATAGTGGATACTCCTTCCCAATTTTGATTACTTCCAAAGCCATACACACCATGAACTTCCTGAGCACCACTTTTTGCAAGCAGTCCTGAATAACTGATTTCTGCCTGTGTCTCGGACAATTTTTCAAAGGCAACACCGGATTTTGAATATGATTGAATACCATACCTGGAAACATTATTTGCCAGCTCTTCGGAATATTCTTCTTTAAATGACTTGCTGCTGTTTTTCTTCATATTGCTTTGTTTTTCGTTCTTAACATTATTCATCATCATATTGTCAAAAATACTCATAGATCTAATCCTCCTTTCAACTATTTATTATTTGATTTTTTTATTTTTTTATTACATGGCAAAAATCAAATAAAGGCGTTGAAAAGAGTGCGGAGCGCAGCGCTCCCACTGTCATACCGGATGTTAGCGAAGGATCATATTGAATTTTGTGTATACAGAGAGGTGCCTGTAGAGTGAGTCAAATGCGCCGCTCCGAAAATCCGTCCGGGATTTTAGTCGCGTAGCTACGCAATCCATGCTCCGCTGACGCCATTTGACATCACTCACGGCACCTATTGCGTTTAAAGTAATCCTGAGCATTACTTATTTCATCATTCTGAACGAGCCGCAGCACCCTGCTGTCATCCTGAGCGAAGCGTAGCAGAGTCGAAGGATCTTTCACGTTAATGATAAGATTCTTCGCTTGCTCAGAATGACATAAAGGCCAACAATGATATTACATGTGAAATTCAATATGGCTTTACCGCAGCAAATGACAGGTCAACGA
>JAAYTR010000236.1 GCA_012523685.1 Clostridiaceae bacterium
CCTAAATAAATAGCAAAAATTTTCGGTGACTATAACAGAGAGGACCCACCTGTTCCCATCCCGAACACAGAAGTTAAGCTCTCTAGTGCCCACGATACTTGGCTGGAGACGGCCCGGGAAAATAGGTCGTCGCCGAATTTTTATTCCTCAATAGCTCAGTCGGTAGAGCATGCGGCTGTTAACCGCAGGGTCGTTGGTTCGAGCCCAACTTGAGGAGCCAAAATATACGCCACATAACAGGTATGGCGTATATTTTTTTATATATTTTTAGATTATTATTACATATATACCTGAATGATACTATATTAGGGCTGGCATAAATTTACTATAAAAGCTATTATTATAGATACAGAGAAGTTAATATTTCCTATAATTCATATAATAAGGATAAGAGTTGTTAAACAATATTTTATAAAAAACGCAAGGAAAGAATAAGGAGAAGGTTAATATGAATTCTTGTCTGAAAAGATATATATCTATATTTATGTGCTTCATAGTATTTATTTCTTTTTCCGGGTGTGGAGCTGAAACAGTTGAGAGAGAAAAGAGGAGTTCAAAACCGAAATCAAATAAAACCGAAAAAGCAAGAGAAGATTCTGATTTCGAACGAATAGTCATATGCGGTCACGAACTTCATAAGGATGACTATTACGTTAAAAGGAAGAGCGGTACCGATTATTTAATGATTAAAGCTGAGACTTTTAAGTTTTCATTCAAAATTCCCTATCTTTATAGCACATATCCCGATGTAGAACAACATAATAACGGACTGATAAGTATTTTGTGGAAGGATAGAGATGAAATTTTTCTTAAGGCTGATTTAGAGGAAGGTTCCACAACAGCTGTTATTAACGGCCGGGAATATGATATGGGTATGGCACCTGTTTTGCGCAATGAAACCCTTTTTATTCCGTCAAATTTCTTCATATCGCTCCTTGAGATGGAAGAAAAATACGACAGGAAGCTGGATACTATATTTATTGATAGAATTGAGGATTTTCCCGGGGATATTCTCTTAGGAAGATGGTCGGATATTGATACTAATCTGTTTGTCGGCTATAAGGATTATATCACCGGACTTGTTGACCTCCCGTCTTTTGCTCAGGCTTTTTCCTTTAATAAGGATGGCTCTTACAGCATAATTATGGTTAGTACAGGGGGATATAAAGACACATTTCTTTATTTGGAAGGTAAATATGTAATACATGGAAATACCATTGCCTGTTATGATATCCGTGAAACCCTTTATGAAGGTGAACCTTTACAACTTGTACATAAGAATAAGCGCCTGGAGAATATGCATTACGAATACATAAATAATTATAAACCCGGTCCGGATGAAGAACAGATTGAACTGACCTTCTGGTTAAGCAAGGCTGAATAAGTGTTAATTCAACCGCAGGTTTTTGCAGCTTCACGTTTTGAAAATATTTTGTGTTACCAGTTTGTTTCAGAATCTAAATACTCATGGTGTAAAGCTTGCAGTATATAATACTGAAACACTGTCTAATTAACAATTCTAATATATTATATATATTGTAATTAAATGATTGTTGTAAACCCTCAAAAAGTTTGGTAAATTGATACTATGTCGTTAAATATCAAATAATGTCGCTCAGGAAGGAAAACAACATGATAAAAAGAATCTTAGGGATAACAGCTATTATAATCATTGCATCAATGATTTTTGTTTCATGCTCAGCAAATAAACCAAGTGAAACCAGTATCCCGGTTGAAACAACTCCGGGTTTAACTGCTGATACACCGACATCATCGCCGGAAGAAACAACCACCCCGACACCGACACCCACACCGGTTTCAACACCCACCCCTACCCCCACACCTGAACCAAAAGAGCCTGTAAAAGTTAAGGCTTTATATTTAACCGGCGGCACAGCAGCCAAAAGTATAGATCATTATATAGATCTGGCAAATAAAACAGAATTGAATTCTTTGGTAATTGATATAAAGGAAAATGGCATAATAAACTATGAATCGCAGATCCAGCTGGCCCGGGAATTATCACTGTATAAGAAAGTATATGATGTTGAAGAGATATTAAAAAAATGCCACGATAATAATATTTATGTAATAGGACGTATTGTTGTATTCAGGGATAATGGCCTTTCCACTAAAAAGCCTGAATATGCTATTAAAAAACCGAACGGGAATTTGTGGAAAGAAGGAAAGATGGGTTCATGGACCAACCCGTATATAAAAGAGGTTATTGACTACAATATTGAAATTGCAAAAGAAGCTGTAGAATTAGGTTTTGATGAAATACAGTTTGACTATGTAAGGTTTCCTACTACCAGTTCGAAGGAAGTAACCTATGGTGAAAATGTTCCTGCAAAAACAGAAGCAATAGGCGGCTTTTTAAAGAAGGCAACAGAAGAAATAAAAAAGGTAAAAGATGTACCTGTTTCAGCTGATATTTTTGGAATCGTAATTGAGAGTGACAGAGACGGTAAAGCAATAGGTCAGTTATTTGACGAAATAGGTATGGACATCGACTATATTTCCCCCATGATTTACCCTTCGCATTATGCCAATGCTTCCAGCGGAATCTTTGGAAACGGAGTAGGGCAGACCATTAATGGAGTTTTATTTACTGCACCTGACCTTGAACCCTATAATGTTATTTACCAGGCCCTATTAAAAGCTAAATCAAGGATTAGCCAGGTTCCTGGCTATAAAGCAAAGGTGAGACCTTACTTGCAGGACTTTACAATAAAGATGAAGGAAGGTTATTATCAGGAATATGGTGCTAAACAGGTAAGAGAACAGATTCAAGCAGTATATGATGCAGGATATGAGGAATGGATTCTCTGGGATGGCAGTAATACATACTCAGAAAGCGTCTTTTTACCTGAGAATCCATGACTTTGTTTAGTGGTTGCAGTCGGGAAAGGGGCATCCTTATTCCCGTACAGTTAAAACGTTACTAATTATAAAATATGATAAAGGCTGAATATGATGGATGTAATTATTAATACTTCAGAAAACTACAGGCTCGACAGAGTTGTTGCCTGCTTAGAAAAAATATTTGACAGTATGGGCGGGATTGAGAATATCGTCAAGCCCGGGATGAGGGTAGCTATAAAGCCCAATCTTCTGATGGCGAAAAAGCCTGAGGAAGGTGCGACAACTCATCCTTCTGTTGTCCATGCCGTAATAAAGCTGGTACAAAAAGCGGGAGGAATTGCTGTTATAGTTGAAAGTCCGGGAGGGCCTTATAATATTCCTTTGCTCAGGATGGTATATGCAAAAACCGGTATAGAGCAGATTGCAAACGAAACAGGAGCTGAGCTGAACTATGACCTCAGGGTCGAAAAAATCAATAATAATGAAGCCGAGTATCTAAAGTCTTTAAAAATATTAAAACCTTTACATGACGCTGATCTTATTATTAATCTGGCTAAATTGAAAACACATGGATTTATGGTTTATACAGGGGCGGTAAAGAATATGTTCGGCTCTATTGCAGGGTTGGAAAAATCAGACTACCATTTAAGGATGAGCAATCATGAGTTGTTCGCTAACTGTCTGATTGATATATTCCTTGCGACAAAACCCCGAATAAATATTATTGACGGGATTATAGCCATGGAAGGCGACGGGCCAAGTGCAGGAGTGCCCAAATATGTCGGTTGTCTCTTTGCATCAACAGACGCTTTTGCATGTGATTACGCTGCATTAAAGGCTATAGGTGTTGATTACCGCAAGGTTCCGGTGATGAAAATTGCTGAAGATCGCGGTATTTTTGACAAGAATAAAGTTAATATTATTGGAGTTGATTTAGAGAGTATAAAACCCGACAGCTTTGAGGTACCGGCTCTTGAACTTCAAAAAACCGGATCAAAATTTGCATTTGTCCGCTTTATTAAAAATAAATTTCGTCCTCAGCCGCAAATTATACAAGATAAATGCATAAGGTGCGGTAAATGTATTGAGGTTTGCCCTCCAAAGGCCGTAGTAAAGGATAAAGAAAAGAACATTGGCATTGATTATAAAAAATGTATCAGTTGCTTTTGCTGTCACGAATTTTGTCCTGAAAAAGCTATTAGAATAAGAAAAAACACTTTAAGGAAATTCTTGGAGTATAACCGTTTTAATTAGCAATTTACCATAAAAAACGATGTATTAAATAAGAATTGTGGATAAAATGTATAATTATTAATATTTATTTGTTGTTACCAGTGGATTTATGGTAATATATTTATCATAAAATATCGACTCCTGAGGAGAGAACACATGAACGTAGAATATATAAATCCTTTTATTGAAGCCAGTCAGTCAGTATTAGTGATGATGACGGGCATAAAGCCCGAATTGGGGAAGGTTCACTTAAGAAAAGCTCCTTTTCCCAGCGAGAATATTGCAGTTATAGTCGGTTTAACAGGTACAATCAGAGGACAAGTTGTTATCTCCTTTTCTCAAAATTCGGCTTTATCAATTGCGTCAGCAATGATGGGCGGTATGCCGGTGGCTGAACTGGATGAAATATCAAAAAGTGCAATAGCTGAGCTTGCTAATATGATAATGGGTAATACAGCAACAATACTGGCCAGCAGGGGTATCGGAATAGAGATTACACCTCCGTCGTTGCTGATGGGTGAAAGACTTATGATATCACCTGCGAATATGCAGACTATAAGTATTCCGCTAATTTTAGGTAATGAAAACAGAGTTGAAATAGATGTATCCTTGGAATCAAAAAAATAAATTAATCAACAGGTAGTCATCAGGGAGTAACACTGTGAAAATAAATATTGTTTTGGTAGAGCCGGAAATACCTCAAAATACCGGGAATATTGCACGATCCTGCGCTGCTACAGGGGCCGCACTGCATTTAGTGGGGCCCTTAGGCTTTTCGATAAGTGATCGCTATTTAAAGCGGGCAGGCCTTGACTATTGGAAATATGTCGATTTAAAATATTATAATAACCTTGAGGAGTTCTTTTATTTGAACAAAGGTGCAAACTTTTTGTTTTGCACGACAAAAGCTCAAAAATCTTACCATGAAATTCAATATTCAGAAGATTGTTTTCTTCTTTTTGGAAGAGAGACAAAAGGACTGCCTGAGTCATTGCTGAAATCAAATTATGAAAAATGTATACGTATTCCGATGCTGGATAATATACGTTCTTTGAATTTGTCCAATTCAGTAGCGATTGTTCTTTATGAAGCGCTAAGGCAGAATGATTTTAAGAATATGCAATTGAAAGGCCATCTTCATGGGGGAGAAGAGATTTAATCATATTTAACAGGCTGATTAACGGGTATCTTATATATAAGAATAAAAAAAAAGGCAGGTTATTTAATGAACGGACAACGTAAGAGAATAGGCATACTAACCGGGGGTGGAGATTGCCCCGGGTTAAACTCTGTTATAAGAGCGGTTGTAAAAACTTCTATCAATATTTATGGATATGAAATAATTGGTTTTACTGATGGGTATATGGGTTTGGTTAATAACCGTTTTAAAAAACTGGCCTTATCAGATGTATCCGGGCTTTTGGATAAAGGTGGAACCATTCTTGGTACGACCGACAGTTTCGATCCTTTTAAAATGGTTGTAGATAATGACGGTGAAAAACAGGAAAGAGATATGAGCGGCCGCATTATTGATAATTTAAAGATGCATAATATTGAGTGTCTTATTGTGATTGGAGGAATCAACACTATAACTACAGGATACAGACTGTCATTAAAGGGTGTTAAGGTTATTGCAATTCCTAAAAATATAGATAATGATATACCCGGTACAGATGCCACAATAGGGTTTATTTCTGCAGTAAACACTGCAACAGATGCACTTGATAAACTGCATTCTTCGGCTGAATCCCATCATCGGTTGATGCTTCTGGAGGTTATGGGAAGACGTGCCGGGTGGGTGGCTTTAGAATCAGGGATAGCCGGAGGAGCTGATATTATACTCATTCCTGAGATTCCTTATGATATAAATCTTGTAGCCAGAAAAATTTTAGAAAGAAAACGAACCGGCAAAAATTTCAGTATTATCTGTGTTTCGGAAGGGGCAGTTGCGGCCAAAGGGTCTGAATATATAGATGATTCTTGCCCGGAGTATACAAATCAGATGTATGGAGTAAGCTCCCGTATAGCTGCACAGCTGGAAAAGCTGACGCATCTTGAATCACGCGTTACTGTACTCGGGTATTTACAAAGAGGCGGCGAACCTTCACCCACCGATAGAATACTGTCAACAAGGCTTGGCGTTGAAGCTGTTAAAATGGCCGCAGAAGGAATTTATAATAAAATGGCTGGAATCGTAAATAACGAACTTTGCCCTATTGATTTAACCGAAGTGGCAAATAAATGCAAGCATGTACCTGTTGACGGAGAGCTTGTCAGGATTGCCAGAAATATGGGCGTTAGCTTTGGCGATTAACAACAATACTTTGGAGGCATTTCTCGTTTATGGATATTTTTAAACCAATAACATTAGAAGACATGGCATTATTCACTGATGTATTCAAAAGAATAAAGCCTATTGCTTCAGAATTTACTTTTCCTTATCTCTATATGTGGAGAAAAGATTACAACTTCAGTTATACAATAGTAGAAGATTATATATGCTTAATTTCCAGATCAAATGTATACCCGCCTTACAGTTTTTGTCCTATTCCGGTTAAGGGAGAGGATGATGAACAAAAGCTTAAAAAAGCTATAAGATTCATTGAGGAATATTTTGAGGAAAAAGGAATGTCCCTGCGTTATGCAAGGGTTAGCGAAAGCTGTATTGATAAACTGAAAGCAGTTTATCAGGACAGTGTTACCATTGAACCTCTCCCGCACACATTTGATTACGTGTATAATGCGTCAGATTTAATTAATCTTTCCGGTAAAAAATTCAGTAAAAAGAGAAATCATATAAGTAAATTTATGAGACTATACGGGGATTACGAATATGTACCGGTAACAGAAGAAAATCTGGACGAATGTATGAGAATACTTGATATGTGGGCAGATAAAAATGAGTCAGACCAAACCCCTGAGAATAGTGAAAGATTTGCATGCTATCAGCTATTTGAAAACTGGAACCGATTTACTTCGTTAAAGGGTGCCTTAATTAAAGTAAACGGAAGCTTTGAAGCCTTCACAATAGGTGAACTTTTGAACCCTGAAACCGCTTTAATACACATTGAAAAGGCGAATACAGACTATCACGGCCTGTATGCGTTAATAAACAGGGACTTTTGCAGGAATGAATGGAGCAATGTAAAATATATTAACCGCGAGGAGGATTTAGGTATTGCAGGTCTGCGAAAATCTAAATTATCATACAATCCGGCCTTTATGGTGAAGAAATTTTTAGTGAAGGTTTCACATTGACTTTAGTTCTGAATTTCTATAGTATGAAAAATGTAATGAATACAAGGGTTGGCTTTCCCCAGCCCGTTTTGCGTTTTAGTTATTAAGAGCTACCGTATCCAATTCAAGAGAACGAATTTTGGAGGTTGTACAATGTCAAAAAATCCTAAGATAGCAATCATTATGGGAAGCGATTCTGATTTCCCGGTTGTAGAGAGATGTATAAAAGTTCTTAAGGAGTTTGGTGTGGATTTTACGGTAAATGTTTGTTCAGCCCACAGGACACCCGATAAAGCGGCGGAACTTGCAAAAAATGCTGAGAAAAACGGTTATGATGCAATTATTGCAGCAGCGGGGAAAGCAGCACATTTGCCTGGAGTTTTGGCGGCTTTTACGGTTCTTCCGGTTATCGGCCTGCCAATAAAATCCTCTACGATGGATGGCCTTGATTCACTTTTGTCAATTGTACAAATGCCAACCGGCATCCCTGTAGCAACAGTTGCCATAAATGGCAGTGAAAATGCAGCTCTTCTTGCCATTCAGATTATTGGAGTGGCATATCCCGATTTAAGAATCAAATTCCATGAATATAAAAACA
The DNA here is from genome assembly GCA_012523685.1 of Clostridiaceae bacterium. Classification (GTDB taxonomy): domain Bacteria; phylum Bacillota; class Clostridia; order DSM-8532; family DSM-8532; genus DTU059. The sequence continues at coordinate 7,934 of JAAYTR010000236.1, forward strand.
AATTAGCTAAACAAGTTGAAGTTAAAAACCAAATGCTTCAAGAGAAATTGCGGGGTATATAATAAATGAATAAAAGGATTTTTGATTTCAGTAACTTTGACGCCGAAAGTGATGGTATACATGAAGCTTGTGGTGTTCTTGGGATATCAGACTACAGGGATGATGATCTTGCACACATTATGTATTTTGGGCTATATGCACTTCAGCATCGGGGACAGGAAAGCTGCGGTATTGCAATAAATAATAATGGCGAAATAGTCGGGCAAAAGGGAATAGGCCTCGTGCCTGAGGTATTTACAGAAAAAACTCTTGATCGTATGGACGGCACGTCTGCAATCGGACACACCCGCTATTCCACCACTGGTGGCAGTTCAATCGAAAACAGTCAGCCCCTTATATTTAACTATAAGGGTGGAAGAATGGCTCTGGCGCATAACGGCAATCTGGTTAATGCAACAAAAATAAGGTATGAGCTGGAGAATAAAGGAGCTATTTTCCAAACTTCAACAGATTCCGAAGTAATAGCCAACTTAATATCACGTTATGGCTTGAAATATAAAGACCTTGAAGAAGTTCTCAAAAAGACCATGGATGTCATAGAAGGAGCGTATGCACTGGTTATTCTGACTCAGAAAAAATTGGTTGGAATACGCGATCCATGGGGGATGAGGCCTCTATGTATCGGGAAGATGGGAAACTCGTATGTTCTGGCATCGGAAAATTGCGCATTTGATGCAATTGGAGCTGATTTTATCAGAGATGTGGAACCCGGCGAAATGATATTTATAGAAGACGGTTCATTAAAATCAATTAAAACCAATTATAAAAAATCGCATAAATCATGTATTTTTGAACATATCTATTTTGCAAGACCGGACAGTGTTATAGACGGAGCTTCAATTTACAGGTCGCGTCTGGAAGCCGGAAGATTACTGGCAAGAGAATATCCGGTAGAGGCAGACCTTGTAGTGGGGGTTCCGGATTCAGGAATTACTGCGGCAATAGGTTATTCCCGGGAATCGGGTATTCCCTATGGAGAGGCCCTGATTAAAAACAGATATGTAGGAAGGACATTTATACAGCCCAATCAAAAGCTTAGAGAACGCAGTGTCGGTATTAAATTAAATGCTTTGAGGGAAGAAATACAAGGTAAGAGAATTATTATTATTGACGATTCAATAGTACGTGGTACGACATCATATAGAATTGTTCAAATGCTAAAAAATGCGGGGGCCAAAGAGGTTCATATGAGAATCAGTTCGCCGCCCGTCTTAAATCCATGCTATTTCGGTATAGACATATCTTCTAAAGAACATTTAATTGCAGCAAATTATAGCATAGAAGAAATAAGGGAAAGCATTAATGCAGACAGTCTTGCTTTCTTATCTGTGGAAAGTCTCTTAAAAACACCTATCGGAGCCCCTGCCAACAGTTTTTGTACAGGCTGCTTTACAGGTGAGTATCCGATGAGTGTCCCATCACATACCAGTAGTTTTTCTGGAAATAAAAAATGTTAATTATTTATTATTTTATAGAAAGGCCAGGTTAGAAAATGACAAATTACAAGGAAGCCGGAGTAGATGTCGAAGCGGGGTATAAAGCTGTTAATCTTATGAAATCTCATGTAAAGAAAACGTTGCGACCGGAGGTGCTTACAGAGATTGGTGGTTTTGGCGGGCTCTTCAGCCTGGAAGGCATGAATTTTGAAAAGCCTGTACTTGTTTCGGGAACGGATGGTGTCGGAACGAAATTGAAGATTGCTTTCCTTATGGACAAGCATTATACCGTAGGCATTGACTGTGTTGCGATGTGTGCAAATGACGTGGTCTGCAGCGGGGCCCAGCCACTGTTTTTCCTGGATTATATAGCTATAGGAAAGCTGATACCTGAAAAAGTCGAGCAAATTGTAAAAGGGGTATCGGATGGATGTATCCAGGCGGGATGTGCTTTAATTGGAGGGGAGACAGCTGAGATGCCAGGCTTTTATCCTGAAGACGAGTATGATTTGGCGGGTTTTGTTGTAGGTATCGCAGACCGGGACAAGCTTGTTACCGGAGAAAAGATTAAACCCAATGATATTCTAATTGGACTTGCCTCGTCCGGAATTCACAGCAATGGATATTCACTTGTAAGAAAAATATTTGATATTAACAAGGATGTTTTAGGAGAGTACAGGGAAATCCTGGGCAAGACTTTGGGGCAGGAACTTCTTACACCTACCCGGATATATGTTAAGACCATACTCAAACTGATTAAAAAATATAATATTAAAGGAATTTCCCACATAACAGGTGGAGGATTCCTGGAGAATATACCAAGAATGCTGCCCGTAGGCATGAAAGCTGTGGTTCATAAAGGTACATGGCCTGTCCATCCTGTGTTTAAGCTTATGCAGGAAAAGGGTAATGTCGCTGAGAAGGATATGTATAATACGTTTAATATGGGAATTGGTATGGTATTGGCTGTTCCGGCTGAGATAGCACCTTTTGTTGTGGCAGAAGCCAATAATCAGGGCGAGAAAGCCTATATAATCGGTGAGATAGTAAAGGGCGAGGAGAAAATTGAGATATGTTAAGAATCGGTGTTATGGTCTCAGGAGGGGGTACTAATCTTCAGGCTATTTTGGATAATATCAATAATGGTACGTTATCAGGTTGTCAAGTTGTTACTGTAGTGTCCAGCAAGCCGGATGCATTTGCGCTTGAACGGGCAAAAATAAACAATATCCCATCTAAGGTCATATCCAGGAAAGATTTTAATAGTATAGAAGAATACGACGACGCCCTTCTGACTCATATGCAAAGCTGTGGTGCAGAACTGGTTGTGTTAGCTGGATTCTTAAGCCATCTGGGTGAGAAATTTGTAAATGCATATAAAAATGCAATTATAAACGTACATCCTTCATTAATTCCGTCATTTTGCGGAAAAGGCTATTATGGGCTTATTCCTCATATTAAAGCTTTGGAATATGGTGTTAAAATAACCGGTGCCACTGTTCATTTTGTTGAGCTTGATTATGATTCCGGCCCCATAATATTACAAAAGGCCGTTGAGATATTACCGGGAGATACACCGGAAACTTTGCAAAAAAGAGTAATGGAACAGGCGGAATGGGAGATTTTGCCAATAGCTATAAAGCTCTTTAGCCAGAAAAAACTGAAAATAAACGGTCGACATGTAGAAATAGTTTAGAGGTGGATAATGAAAATTCTTGTTGTTGGAAGCGGAGGAAGAGAACACGCAATTTTGTGGAAACTGAAACAAAGCCCAAGGGTGACAAAGCTTTATTGCGCACCGGGAAACGGCGGTATTTCGGAGATAGCTGAATGTGTGCCTATCAAGGCTATAGATATTAATGGGATAGTTAAGTTCTCCCTGGAAAAAGCTATAGATATGGTTGTAGTAGCTCCCGATGATCCTCTGGCGGCTGGTATGGTTGATGCCCTTGAGAAAGTGGGAATTAGAGCATTAGGACCAAAGAAGAATGCTGCAATTATTGAAGCCAGTAAGGTGTTTTCAAAGGAGCTTATGAAAAAATATCATATTCCTACTGCGGCTTATGAAAGTTTTAATGATAGTAATTCAGCTATTGAATATGTAAAATCAGCTAAATTGCCGCTGGTTATTAAAGCAGACGGTCTAGCGCTCGGTAAAGGTGTTCTTATATGCAATACAACAGAGGAAGCGTTGACGGCCGTATCCTCGATTATGGAGGATAAGAAATTTGGAGACGCAGGGCAAAGGATTGTTGTGGAAGAGTTTATGACCGGTCCTGAGGTGTCTGTTCTGGCATTTACAGACGGGAAAACCGTTATACCGATGGTTAGCTCACAGGATCATAAAAGAGCATTCGATAATGACCAGGGCCTTAATACAGGAGGAATGGGGGCATTTTCACCCAGCAGGGTATACACTGAAGAACTTCAGGAAGAATGTTTGCGAACTATATTTATCCCGACTATAAAAGCCATGGAACTTGAGGGGAGACCGTTTAAAGGAATTTTATATTTTGGCTTAATGCTGACCCCTGATGGACCCAAAGTACTGGAATATAATGCCCGTTTCGGGGATCCGGAGACTCAGGTTGTGCTTCCTCGCCTTGAAACAGATTTGGTAGAAATTTTTGATGCAATTATTGATGAAAAGCTGGAGACAATAAAAATATCATGGTCATCACACTGTGCGGTTTGTGTTGTTATGGCATCTGGAGGATATCCGGAAAACTATGCAAAAGGTTATGAAATAACAGGCCTTGAAACCATAAAAAGTCAGGAAGATATAATGCTGTTTCATGCCGGAACAAAAAAAGAAAGTGAGAAATTCTATACCAATGGAGGACGTGTTCTGGGTGTTACAGCATTGGCTGAAGATATCGAAACAGCCCGAAAAAAAGCTTATGAGACAGTTTCTGCCATTTACTTTGAAAACGCACATTATAGAAAAGATATAGGTATAAAGTAGCACTTGAGGATAATGCCGGCAGAATAAGACCTGTCTGCCCAACCAATACTATATTGGGGAGGTGAGTTAGTCTTGAAGATTAACAGATCGATAGGCTGTTCTGTAACAGAATGCAGATACCATGCAAAAAGTGAGCCAATGTGCAGTCTGGAAAATATACAGGTTTCAAAAAATAAGCCAACGACTGCAACAACTGAGAGCGATACCGAATGTGCGAGCTTTGAAAAAGAATAGTGCAACAGGCCGGTTAATATCCGGCCTGTTTTAATTACAACAGAATGCAGACATAACAATATGTTTTTATAATTACCTATGTTACAATTAAATAGTCTATATTAACTATAATTAAAAGAGAAAAATATCTTTATAACTGCTTTTGTATACAGGGGGGCAACTTAAATGCAATACTTAATTTTGTCGATCGAAGTAATTCTTCCGATTTTTTTCATGCTTGCACTTGGATATTTAATCAGAGAACTTAATCTGGTCACCGTAAGCGGATTTAAAATGTTTAGCAGAGTGACATTTTACATTTTCATTCCGGCACTGTTATTTATAAACATTTATAAATCCAATTTGGCAAATAGCTTGAATATAAGGCTGATTGCTTATGCAATTATATCCTTATTCATAATGTGTGTAATACTCTATATACTTATACCGCGCATTATTAAAGACAGATGGGATCAGCCTGTTGTTATGCAGGGGATTTATCGGAGCAATTTTATTATTTATGGAATGTGTATAATACAGGCCATTTATCCAGATGGCGATATGGGTATGGTAGCATTGCTATCAGCCTTTGTAGTTCCTCTTTACAGTGTAGTAACCGTATTGCTTTTTGAGATGTACTCCGATAAAAAGAATAACAAAAAAGACTTATTCTTTAACGTAATTAAATCACCAATGGTATTCTCAGGAATTCTGGGACTGTTTTTTTTATTGACCAGACTGGAAATACCTGAAATATTACTGAGTCAGATAGAGAGCATATCAAAACTTGCAACCCCGATCGCTTTATTGTGTCTGGGAGGAACCTTTAAAATTCAGGCTCTGAAGCACCATAAAAAGCCTCTTTTGGTAGCATGCACAGGACGGCTGATCATAGTACCCTTAGTATTCTTATCAATTGCGATTCTTATGGGAATCAGAGGAATTGAATTAGTGACTTTAATGGCAATGTATGCTGCACCTGTAGCATCGTCTTCATTTCCCATGGCACAGGAGCTTGGGGGAAATGCCGAGTTGGCGGGAGAGATTGTAGTAATTACATCATTATTGTCAATTGCTACGGTGTTCAGCTGGGTTTTGATATTGTCATCCTCCGGGATGATTTAAATGTAACACCTTAAAATATAAAAATGACGCTTATAGCCATTATTGCCATGCCGACCATTAATCCCAGAACAGAAAGATTGTGCTCCCCATATTCTCTTGATGCAGGCAACAGTTCGTCAAGTGATATATACACCATAATACCTGCAACTGCACCGAAAATAATACCGAACATTGTGTCGGTTATCAGTCTGCCAAGAACGGCCATTGCGGCTATAGCACCCAGGGGTTCAGATAGACCGGAAAAAAGTGCTGCAAGAAGAGCTTTTTTTCTGCTGCCGGTGGAATAATAAACAGGTATAGAAATGGCTATTCCTTCAGGTATATTGTGAATTGCTATAGCCAAAGCAATTGACACACCCAAAGCAGAATTCTTCATTGTTGATACATAGGAGGCAATACCTTCGGGAAAATTGTGTAGAGTTACTGCTATCGCAGTAAATACACCGGTTCTAAGGAGCTTGCCTGTGTTTCTGTTACTGCCGGATATACTCGCTTTATACATCGATTCAATTCTTCTTGCTCTGTGGGGATGATTGGGCTCGGGTATAAACTCATTTATTAAAGCCATAAGAGTAATCCCAAAAAAGAAAGACAAAGCAGTAAGGATTTTACCGTTGACCGGGCCGTGTATATCACATAGATTTGTCTGAGATTCCTGGTAAAGCTCGATAAATGAAATATAAATCATAATGCCTGCGGATAACCCAAGCATTATGGATAAAGCCTTTGTACCGGTTTTTTTAAAGAGTACCGACATTAATCCACCGATACCGGTTGAAAGACCGGCAAGAGTTGCCAGACAAATTGATAAAACAACGTCAGAGTTCATACTGTTCCTTCAGTAACTACTACTTGCTTATATTTATGACAGACAAATCTTATAAATGTGGCATTATAAAAATAGAACTTAAATTCCTCGTTAGAGTTACAATTGTGTGTTAAAAATGCTTATGGTATAATATTTTCACCCATTTACGAAATCAGAGATTTCGAATGGGTCCCGAAAACATTGAAACATTAAGCAGGTTGGCCTGCTCTGCAGGCCATGCCGTCTGCGTCGGCACATAGCAATAAATTGCTATGCCTGAGCTTATGTTATAATAATCACTGATTTAAATAATATACTTATTGGAGTTTTGAAAATATGGGATTAGAGAGACAGAAGAGAATACGTAATTTTTGCATTATAGCGCATATTGACCATGGTAAATCCACTTTGGCAGACAGACTGCTCGAAAAAACAGGTGTGCTGACGTCTCGGGAGATGGATGCACAAGTTCTTGACAATATGGATATTGAAAGGGAACGGGGAATAACCATCAAGGCTCAAGCTGTCAGAATGATATATAAGGCATCTGACGGGGTTGAATATATATTAAACCTTATTGATACCCCGGGTCATGTTGACTTTAACTATGAGGTTTCCAGAAGTATAGCTGCCTGTGAAGGTGCGGTGCTGGTAGTCGACGCCTCACAAGGAATTGAAGCACAAACTTTGGCCAATGTATATCTTGCTGTTGAACATAATCTTGAGATAATGCCTGTTATCAACAAGATTGATCTTCCCAGTGCCAGACCTGACGAGATAATTCAGGAAATAGAGGATGTAATAGGTATAGAAGCACAGGGTGCTCCGCAAATTTCAGCGAAAAACGGAATTAATATTGAAAGTGTTTTGGAAGGGATAGTTAAGACCATACCGGCGCCTGCAGGAGACGAAGATGAGCCATTGAGAGCTTTAGTCTTTGACTCCTACTATGATGCGTATAAAGGCGTAGTTGCATATATCCGTGTCAAAGAGGGAAAAGCGCAGCTGGGTGATACTATTCGTATGATGCATACCGGAAAAGAGTTTGTAGTAACCGAAATCGGTTATTTAAGACCCGGAGGCCTAATTCCCAGCGACTCACTGCTTGCCGGCGAGGTGGGGTATTTATGCGCTAGTATTAAAAATGTTAAGGATTGTCGTGTAGGCGAAACTATAACGAATGCATCAAATCCGGCAAAAGATCCATTGCCGGGATACAAAAAGGCTGTCCCGATGGTGTTCTGCGGCATTTATCCCGCAGACGGCTCCAAATATGGCGATCTTCGGGATTCTCTTGAAAAATTACAGCTTAATGATGCTTCATTAATGTTTGAGCCTGAGACATCCAAAGCACTAGGCTTTGGTTTCCGTTGCGGATTTCTTGGATTGCTTCATATGGAGATTATTCAGGAGCGCCTGGAACGTGAATACAATCTTGATCTTATTACAACGGCGCCCAGTGTAATATATAAAATACTAAAAACCAACGGAGAAATAATTGAACTTGACAACCCCACAAATATGCCTGATCCGACACTCATTGAAAGTATGGAAGAGCCGGTAGTGAATGCTACAATAATGACCCCTACTGAATTTGTCGGCAATATTATGGAGCTTTGTCAGGAGCGGAGAGGGACGTATCTCGGCATGGAATACCTTGAGGAGACAAGGGCCATATTGAAATATGAAATACCGCTAAATGAAATAATATACGATTTCTTTGATGCATTGAAATCCCGTACCAAAGGGTATGCATCCTTAGATTATGAGTTTAAAGGCTATAAAGAATCAAACCTCGTTAAGCTGGATATAAGGATGAATAATGAGGTAGTTGATGCACTGTCCTTCATAATTCATGCTGACAAGGCATATTCAAGAGGAAGAAGAATGGCCGAGAAATTAAAGGAAACCATTCCGAGGCAAATGTTTGAGATTCCGATACAGGCCTGCATCGGTAATAAAATAATTGCAAGGGAAACCGTTAAAGCATATAGAAAAGACGTTCTTGCCAAGTGCTACGGGGGAGATATATCCCGTAAGAGAAAGCTGCTTGAAAAGCAGAAGGAAGGTAAAAAGCGCATGCGTCAGGTCGGCAGTGTAGAAGTGCCGCAAGAGGCATTTATGAGTGTTCTGAAGCTGGATACGTAAGATACTTACTGGTGCCTGTATTGAAAGGTTTATTGCATGAATCAAAAGAAAATTGGTTTATATATTCATATACCCTTCTGCAAAAAGAAATGCTATTATTGCGATTTTCCATCCTATTCGGGAATGGACGATTATTGGGAAGCATATATTGATGCATTGGCATCTGAGCTTATTCAAAAAGCAGATGAATTCCAAAACCCACATGTAGAAACTGTTTTTATCGGGGGTGGGACTCCGTCTCTGATTCCTGCAATGTGTATATCTAAAATACTGGATACCGTTTATTCGCATTATACGGTTTCAACGGATTGTGAATGCACTATCGAATGTAATCCGGGTACCTTAACCGGCGATAAGCTAAAGGCGTATAAGGATCATGGTGTGAACCGCCTCAGTATTGGATTGCAGGCTTGTCAGGATGAAATCTTAAAAAAGCTTGGCAGAATTCACACCTGTGAAGATTTTTTATTTTCCCTGGAACTGGCACGAAAACATGAATTTGATAATATAAATGCCGATATTATATTTAGTATTCCTTATCAGACTTTTGCACACTGGCAGGAGACGATATCACTGATTATATCTTTAGATCTGGCTCATGTTTCATGTTACAGCTTACTAATTGAAGATAATACAGTTTACGGTAAGATGAAAAAAGAAGGTATTATTAAAGAGGCAGACGATGAACTGGACAGAAAGATGTATCATTATGCTGTTGACAGCTTAAATGCAGCCGGACTATACCAGTATGAAATATCTAACTTTGCGAAACCTCATTTAAGGTGCCGGCATAATATGAATTACTGGAGAAGGGGTGAATATCTCGGAGTTGGTGCAGGCGCACATTCACATTATAATAAAAGACGCTTTGCAAATATATCGGATATTTCCATGTACATTAAAGGTGTTAACAGCAGGAGTTTAATTTTATCGGAGGACAGTTATCTTTCAAGGGAGAACGAACTTGAAGAAAGTATTTTTTTAGGACTGCGGCTAAATGAAGGAATTGACTTAAACAAGCTTTCTAAAGAGTTTGGGATAGATTTGGAGAGAAAGAATAAGAAAAAACTTGAACATTTAACATTACAAGGATTTGTTGAACAAGAGGGATCTATAGTAAAATTAACAAAAAAAGGGATGGATCTGGCCAATGCAATTATTGTCGAATTAATTTAGTTAAATATAATAAACAAAGGATATTAAGGGAGGGATCTTGATGGAGAAAAAGAACGAAAAAGACATAGCGTTAGCAATACCTGAGCTTTCAGAGATCAGCAACAGCTATATGGAGGATTTTCTTGGAGAGATTCAGGAAATTCTGGATGAAATCGAGCTTGAACTTGTAAATTTAGAAATGGATCCCGGTAATAAGGAATGCCTGAATTCTATTTATTGCAGCTTCCACACAATCAGAGGGCTCTCGGGACTGCTTAACAATACTACCTGCATAAAAATCACTGTAGCTACTGAAGAACTGCTGGAGACAGTAAGAAAATATAGTCCCGTAATATCAAAAACAATAATCAATTTGATTCTGGATTCCATAGACTTTATAAAAAAGCTGAACAATAACCCTGAACTGATTGAGGACAGTAAGTTCTACGGTGAAGTTGGCCGTCACTTAATTAATCTGAACAAAATTAAAGACGACATTCTTTTAGAAGTACGTAAGCCTATGACAAGAGATGCCCGGATAGGGGAAATCCTGGTTCAGGAGGGCGCATTGGCTCAATCAGAAGTTGAGGACGTTCTGAAAAAACAAAATAAAAGCAATAACAGAATGAAGTTTGGGGAAATTGTACTGAGAGAGAAAAAAGTTGATGCATCTGATATTATAAAAGCTATTCGAATGCAGAAGGTTCGCAATACCAATTCTGTAGATCAATATGTCAGGATTCCTCTGGAGAGACTGGATCAGATTATTGAAATTATTCAGAATGTAAGTACTTTATATGATTCGGTAAAAGATGAGGCTGTTCTTCGCTTTGGCAGCAACGATGCACTGACTATTGAGTCGACAAAAGCATATCATTTAATTACGGATGTCAGGAATATATTAAAAGAATTACGGATGGTTAATCTGCAGCAAGCATTCCAGAAGCTTACGCGGCTAGTGTGTTCAATAATTGAGGAGAATCATCTGGAAGTCATGTTTTCTACTCTGGGTGAGAATATTGAAGTGGACAAGGAGATTGCAGACAGAATTGCCCTTCCAATTGGAGATTTAATCTGGTTGCTCCTTGATAAGGCATACAGCAGGAAGGAAAATAATAACAATAAACGTATCGGTAGTATTGAAGTGGTTGCCTACGAAGAGAGTAATACTGTTCATATCGATATTACAAGTGATGTTGCTACTGATATAGAGGAACTGAAATCAGACAATAAGTACATTGAAAATATGCAAAAGCTTAATTATTTAAAATGCCGGCTGGAAACCGATGACATGCATGGTGAAGGTGTAAGAATGTCTGTTATAATTCAGAGATAGTTTTATCAAAATACATAATATAGTGGTGTTATGATAAAAAATACCCTTGTAGTGGTGCAAGGGTATTTGTTTTGCCTGTTTGCAACGTTATCACATTTAAAAATTGGAATACTTGACAAAGAGATAGTACAATGATATTTTTATATTAGCACTCAATGGGTGAGAGTGCTAACAATAGAACGGGGGTGAAGGTAATGGTCCGGGATAACGAGCTTAGTGAAAGAAAACGAAGTATACTGAAATCCATTATAGATGATTATATACAATCGGCACAGCCTGTCGGGTCCAGGACTATTGCCAGAAAGCATGAATTAGGCCTCGGTTCTGCTACTATACGCAACGAAATGGCTGACCTGGAGGAATTAGGATATATTACACAACCTCATACATCCGCCGGAAGAACGCCCACTGATAAAGGGTACCGTTTTTATGTGGAGAATTTAATGCAGATTCATAGCCTTGCTAAGGATGAAATGGCCTTAATCAGAAAGGCTATGAATGAAAAAATAGAGGAAATTAACGAGCTTATCAAAAGAGCAAGTACAATTATTTCAAATATAACAGGTTATACTGCCGTGGTAATGTCGCCGCAGCTTACAAGAACTGTGATAAAGTCAGTTAAGTTGTTAGGTATTGATGAAAAAAGGCTACTGATTGTAGTGGTTGCGGGGGGCGGAATAGTTCATAACAGGCTGATCAGCCACGATAGTTTAATTGATGGCTCACATATAGAAAAGCTTAATCAAGCTTTTAATATAATTATTTCAGGTAAAACCATGGACCAGATTTCAATGCCGGTAGTAAAGGAGCTTCAAAGAGATATTGATGTTCCTAAAGAAGTGCTGATTCCCATCTTTGAAGCCATAGAAGACTGTGTCCGGAAAATCGAAACTGCAGATTTTTATATTGATGGCGTAACCAATATATTGAACTATCCTGAGTTTAACGATCTAATGAAGGCACGGGAGGTTTTGGATATTCTCAAGGAAAAAGAGATCATAAACCAGTTGATTTTTGAAGGATCAAAAAAACAGCAGCTTGAGTTCAAAATCGGCAGTGAAAATGAAATTAATGAAATGAAGGATTTAAGTGTAATAACAACTGTCTATGGTCGAAAAGGCAAGGATATTGGAACCATCGGAGTCATAGGTCCGACACGTATGACTTACGGAAAGGTGGTTTCTTCAATAAAATACATCAGAGAGCTTCTGAACAGAGAAATAATAAAAATATTTGGGGATGATCTCTGATAGGTGCGAAAGGAAGTAAATAATGACAAAGAACAGCGATGTTGCTCCAAAGAAGAAAATCAGTACTGATGAAGATGTTGAAATAGCAACTGAGGCTTCTGTACAAAACGATGATAATGGTTTGGACAAACAAAACGAAGATATTGATCTTAATGAAGCTATTAAAAAGAAAGACGCAGAGTTGAACGAATTAGTCGATAGGATGCAGCGCCTGGCTGCAGAATACGACAACTTTCGGAAAAGGACTCAGAAAGAGAAAGAAAGAATTTATATTGATGCACTCGTTGATGTAGTAGGCAAATTTCTTCCGGTAGTAGATAATCTGGAACGGGCTGTTACAGCGGCTGAACAAGAAGAAAACAAAGGAATTCTGGAAGGAATAAATCTAATTTACAAGCAAACAATGGATGCGCTGGATAAACTGGGTGTTAAACCCATTGAAGCTGTTGGTACGTGTTTTGACCCTGAAATTCATAATGCCGTTATGCATGTTGAGGATGATTCCCTTGAGTGCAACATAGTAACAGAAGAGTTTCAAAAAGGCTACATTTACAGAGATGAAGTAGTAATACGGCATTCGGTGGTAAAGGTAGCAAACTGACAAAATATATCACAGCATAAAATATTACAAATAATAAAATTGTACTCTTTGACCTTAAATATAATAACAGGAGAGTGTTTAAAATGGCAAAAGTTATAGGTATAGACCTTGGAACAACTAATTCGTGTGTCGCTGTAATGGAAGGCGGCGAGCCCGTTGTAATCACAAATGCAGAAGGAAACCGCACAACTCCGTCAGTTGTAGCCTTTTCTAAAACAGGGGAGAGACTTGTTGGGCAAGTTGCAAAGCGACAGGCTATTACAAACCCTGAAAGAACTGTTATGTCCGTAAAAAGAGATATGGGCACTGACAGAAAGATTAAAATCGATGAAAAAAGTTTTACTCCTCAGGAAATTTCGGCAATGGTATTGCAGAAATTAAAAGCGGACGCAGAGGCATACCTGGGAGAAAAAGTTAACCAGGCTGTTATTACGGTTCCTGCATATTTTTCTGACTCGCAGCGTCAGGCAACAAAAGATGCCGGCAAAATTGCGGGTCTCGAAGTATTGCGAATAATTAATGAGCCAACTGCTGCAGCGTTGGCTTATGGTTTGGATAAAGAAAGTGATCAGAAGATTCTTGTTTTTGACTTAGGTGGCGGAACATTTGACGTATCCATTCTTGAGATAGGAGACGGTGTTTTTGAGGTTCTGGCAACCAGCGGGAACAATCGATTAGGTGGTGACGATTTTGATCAGAGAGTCATTGATTGGCTCGCTGATGAATTCAAGAAAGATAATGGAATTGATTTAAGAAACGATAAAATGGCAATGCAGCGCCTAAAAGAAGCAGCGGAGAAAGCTAAAATTGAGCTCTCCAGTGTTGCACAATCAAATATAAACCTGCCTTTTATTACTGCTGATGCATCAGGACCTAAGCACCTGGATACTAACTTAACCCGTGCTAAATTTGATGAATTAACAGCAGATTTGGTAGAAAAGACAATGGAACCACTGCGCAAAGCGCTGTCTGACGCCGGCCTTTCACCCAACGAGATTGACAGAGTATTACTGGTAGGCGGTTCAACCCGTATTCCGGCTGTTCAGGATGGTGTTAAGAAATTCTTAGGTAAAGAACCTTTTAAGGGAATAAACCCCGATGAATGTGTTGCAATTGGAGCAGCTATACAGGCTGGTGTACTTTCCGGAGAAGTCAAAGATTTACTCCTTTTAGATGTAACTCCGCTATCTCTCGGAATTGAAACCCTCGGTGGTGTATTTACCAAATTGATTGAAAGGAATACAACAATCCCTACAAAGAAGAGTCAAATCTTTTCAACTGCTGCTGACGGACAAACCAGTGTTGACATAAAGGTTTACCAGGGTGAGCGTGAGATGGCTGCTCATAACAAGCTATTAGGGAATTTCCAGCTTACAGGTATTCCGCCGGCTCCCCGTGGAGTTCCTCAGATAGAAGTTACATTTGATATTGATGCCAATGGTATTGTTCATGTATCGGCAAAGGATATGGGGACAGGAAATGAACAGAATATAACCATAACCGCAAGCAGCAACTTAAGTGAAGCCGATATCGAAAAGGCCATTAAAGAAGCTGAAAGATTTGCTGCTGAAGACAAAAAGCAAAAAGAAAGCATTGAAGTCCGTAATGAAGCTGACAGCCTGGTTTATCAAACTGAGAAGACGCTGAAAGATATGGGTGACAAGCTGAGTGCTGAGGATAAATCTGCAATCGAAGCCGAGATTAACAAAGTTAAGGAAGCTCTTAAAGGCAGTGATACTGCTGCAATCAAGCAGGCAACTGAGAGTTTGACTCAGGCATTCTATGGCATCTCACAGAAATTATATCAACAAAATCCTCAGGGACAAGGACCCAATCCGGATGCCGGATTTAATCCCGGTGCTGATGGCAATGCCCAAGACAATGTTTATAATGCTGATTATAAAGTAGTTGATGAGGATGATAAACAATAAAATAGACAGGTTAGAGCCATAATTCTAAAATAAATTTGCTAATATTAATTTGGAACGGTATTTGTCTGGAATATGTGGTATAATATGCCCGCAAGCGCTTGCATAGCAAAATACGGTTGTGGTCATGTTACACTATCTCCGTATTAGGGACCTCCCGCTTACCCAAATTTAAGGTTTCGGTAACATATCGGAGGCATTGAAACTATGTATGAAAGACATTTACCGTTTCATCTTTGTACATATGAAGCTAAATTGGAGGGTTAATCTTGGCTGAAAAGAGAGATTATTACGAGGTGCTTGGTGTATCAAAACAGGCATCCCCTGAAGATATAAAAAAGGCTTACAGAAAGCTGGCCAAAAAATACCATCCGGATATTAATCCGGGTGATAAAAATGCGGAAGCAATGTTTAAAGAAGTAAATGAAGCCTACAGCGTATTAAGTGATGAGCAAAAGCGCTCCAGTTACGACCGTTTCGGGCATGCTGCCTTTGACGGTACAGGGGGTGGTTTTAGCGGATTTGATGGTTTTGGCTTTGGCGGGTTGGATGATCTTTTTGAAACATTTATGGGCGGAGGCTTTGGAAGGAGCAGGAGAAGCGGCCGTAACGGGCCTGTCCGGGGTAAAGATATTCAGTATTCTGTAGAAATTACTTTTGAAGAAGCAGCATTTGGTGTAACTAAGGAAATACCAATAACCAGGATGCAAACCTGTACTAAATGCAGCGGAACCGGTGCAAAGCCCGGAACTACACCGGAAAACTGCAAGAAATGTCAGGGAACAGGGCAAGTGCGTTATTCGCAGGTAACACCTTTTGGTCAGTTCGTTAATGTAAAGACATGCGATGTATGTAATGGTGAGGGTAAGATAATAAGTCAACCTTGCGAGACATGTCATGGTAAAGCAAGGGTATCAAAGAATTCGAGAATAAGCTTGAACATTCCTGCCGGAATTGATGATGGTCAAACCATATCTCTGAAAGGTGAAGGCGAATCAGGCCTTAGGGGTGGTCCGTCAGGCGATTTGTATGTGATAATACATATAATGCCCCATGCAATATTTAAACGGGAAGGCTATGATGTTGTTTGTGATATACCAGTATCGTTTACACAGGCGGCTTTAGGAGCCGAAATCGACATTCCCACCATCGATGGTATAATAAAGTATAACATTCCTGAAGGGACCCAGACCTCCACTGTTTTCAAGTTAAAAGGTAAAGGAATAAAGCGTCTGAGAAGTAATACCAGGGGAGATCAATATATTCGTGTGAATGTTGAAGTACCCACAAAACTATCTCAGAAGCAAAAAGAACTACTGCGTCAATTTGCCGACATCAGTGGTGATGAAGGGCTCGAACAGAAAAAGGGATTTTTCGAGAAAGTAAGAGATATATTTAAAGAGTGAAAGCAGGTATCCTATGAAATGGATAGAAGTGTCAGTCAGAACGACACATGAAGCATCTGAAGCAATAGCCGAGAAGTTTATGAATATGGGAGCGAACGGGACTGAAATGGTTGACCCGACAGCGTTTCGCCAAGTCCTCGAAAACAACAGGTATCTTGATTATGCTGATGATGGAACAATAGAGAAATACGGAACTGACGTCATTGTTAAAGCCTACTTTTCAGATGAGCTCAGCCCCATAGCTATAACTGATGAGATTAAGCTTTTTCTGGACAGTATTTCCAATTATATTAATATTGGTCCCGGGGAGGTAAAATATACCCTGCGAGACGATACCGAATGGAAAGATGCGTGGAAACAATATTTTAAGCCTTTTAAGTTTACCGAAACAATAGTGATTAAACCAAGCTGGGAAGAATACGTTCCCCGGGAAGATGAGATAGTTATTGAGATGGACCCGGGAATGGCCTTTGGAACAGGGACTCATGAAACAACAAAAATGTGTGCTTTATTAGGTGAGAAGCTTTTAAGGAAGAATGACAGAGTACTGGATCTTGGATGCGGAACAGCTATATTAGGGATTTTAGCTGCCAAGCTTGGTGCATCATCAATCCTGGCCGTAGATATAGATAATGCCTCTGTTAAGACGGCTCGACAGAATATTGATAATAATGGAGAAACAAACAGAATCCAGGTGATGCGGGGCGTATTGAATGATGTTCCTGAAGAAGCCTTCGATTTGATATTTATTAACATTATTGCAGATGTTATTATTGAAATATCTACGGATATAAAGAAATATGTAAAAAGCGGAACAAATATAATACTTTCGGGGATTATAAAGGGACGAAAAGCCGAAGTTAAAAGAAAGTATTCAGACTTGGGCTTTATTCTTATTGATGAAATGAATATGGGAGAGTGGGAGGCGATGGTTTTTCGTGCATAGATTTATTGTCTCTCCCGATAATATCCAGAATGATAAAATAACACTTGAGGGGGATGATTTAAAACATTTACGACAGGTATTGAGGCTCAAACCCGGAGATACAATACATGTATTTGACGGGAGCGGTGTCGAATACGAAGCAGTTATTTTTTCTTTGGAGAAATTTAGAGCAATCGCTGAAATTAAAGCTGTCTTCCAAGCAGAAACAGAACCTCAAACCCGTGTTACCCTGTTTCAGGGTCTGCCAAAAGGTGAAAAAATGGATCTTATCATACAAAAAAGCGTAGAATTGGGTGTCCATAGGATAAACCCTGTTATAACAAACAGGACTGTTGTGAAGCTAAATGAATCAGACAGCAAAAAAAAGACAGAGCGCTGGTCAAGGATAGCCAGGGAAGCTGCAAAGCAATGTCGCAGAGCCTACGTCCCCGAGGTTACAGAACCAATAACATTTGATGAGGCTTTGAGAAAAGCTGAACCCTTTGGTGCAGCTTTATTATTATATGAAAACGAAGCAAAAAAATGTTTGAAAGAAACACTGAAATGTTATAATATTAATAAGATTAGGGATATCGCACTGTTTGTCGGGCCGGAAGGCGGTTTTGCACATCAGGAAGTGGAAGATTGTGCAAATTTAGGTTACGACATAGTGAGTTTAGGAAAACGGATATTAAGAGTAGAAACCGCCACTATTTCTGTCCTTTCAATTATAATGTATGAGATGGGTGAAATAAATTTATGAGTAAGATTACTTTTGTTATTACTGATGATGCTATATTTATGCGAACCCTATTAAGAAAAATTATTGAGCAATCTGATGAATACGAAGTTGTCGGTGAAGCATCCAATGGCCATGAAGCTATTGCTGCTGCGAAAAAGTATCAACCCGATATTTTGACTTTAGATATTACTATGCCTGAGATGGATGGAATCCAGGCTGTCAAGGAAATCTTAAAAGTTAGCCCGAAAACGCGTATTATAATGGTTTCGGCGATGGGTCAGCAGTCAATGGTTATTGAAGCCATAAAACAGGGAGCCAAGGACTTTGTTGTGAAACCCTTTGATAAATCAAGGGTCTACCAGTCAATCAGGAATGTTCTTGCTATGGATAAATAAATTTTACATGTAAGTTAAGGAGTATTTAATTTAATGCTGAGAAGTATGACCGGCTTCGGCCATTGTGAGTATACAGAACAGGATATTACTTTTACAATTGAAATAAAAACTGTAAATCATCGATATAGCGACATCTTTCTTAGAATGCCGAAACAGCTTTCACCCTTTGAAGAACTGATACGTTCCCTTACCTTAGCAAAAATACAAAGGGGAAAGGTCGATATCTACATAACCTATGAAAATAAATCCTCTGACTTTCAGGAGGTAATACTTGATGAAGGACTTGCGAAAGCCTACTGTGATGCAATGAGAAGAATTTCATCTAATCTTGGGCTCAGAGACGATATATCGGCTACATCTTTAGCCCGTTTTCCTGATATTATAAAGGTTGAGAAACAGGACAATAACGAGGAAGTCGGTAAGATCTTAGAAAAGGCTTTTAGCTTAGCCCTTGAAGAACTTATACAGATGAGGACCCGGGAAGGTGAGAAGCTTAAAGAAAGCCTATTTGCAAACCTTTCGTCAATTGAAACATATATCGGAATAATTTGCGAAAAAGCTCCACTTGTTGTAAAAGAGTATAAAGAAAAACTTGAGGCAAGATTATCGGAGCTGATTGATCTGGAAATGGTTGATCAGGGCCGGATTGCCACAGAAGTTGCGTTATTTGCTGATAAATGCAGTATAGATGAAGAGCTTGTCAGGTTAAAAAGTCATATTATGCAAATGAGAGAAATGCTGAACGTCGGCAGCCCGGTTGGTAAAAAAGCAGATTTTTTAATCCAGGAAATGAACAGAGAAGTTAATACAATAGGATCAAAAGCAAGCGATATAGATATTACACGAAATGTAGTTGAACTAAAAAGTGAAATTGAAAAGTTACGGGAACAAATACAGAATATTGAATAGTAGATAAAAAGGAGGCGCTTTATGAAACTAATAAACGTTGGGTTTGGAAATATGGTTTCTGCAAATAAAATAGTAGCTATTGTCAGCCCTGAATCGGCGCCTATAAAACGAATTATACAAGAAGGAAGAGAGCGTGGGGTCCTGATAGATGCCACCTATGGGAGAAGAACACGTGCTGTTATTATAACAGACAGCGATCACGTTATTCTGTCTGCTCTTCAGCCTGAAACAGTTGCCAGCAGAATGCAGGACCTGGAAGAAGATTCTGATGGTGAGACTTTGAAGAAAAATAAGCCCGAACGGGAGGCAAATATATGAATCCGGGTTTACTATTAGTAGTATCGGGACCAGCCGGAGTGGGTAAGGGTACTATAGTACGAAAAATGATGGAGAATGACACTAAGTTTGTTTTTTCAGTTTCTGCTACATCGCGGGTTCCCAGAGCCAACGAAAGTGAAGGAAAAAACTACTACTATAAGACCAGAGAACAATTTGAGGAAATGATAAAAAATGATGAACTGTTAGAATGGGTGGAATACTGCGGAAATTACTACGGAACCCCCAGAGACCTCGTTTGCAGAGAAATAGAAAAAGGAAATGTAGTAATACTTGAAATTGAGGTTGATGGAGCACTTAATGTAAAGAGGCTTTTCCCTGATTGCGTGCTCTGTTTTATAATTCCACCGGATTTTGATGAGCTTGAGAAAAGACTCCGGGGAAGAGGAACTGATACTGAGGAATCAATAATAAGCAGACTTTCAAGGGCAAAAGAAGAATTTAAATACTTAGATAAATATGACTATTTAGTAGTGAACGACAGTATAGAAAATGCCACACAAAGATTTATCAGCATAGTACAGGCTGAACAAATGAGAACAAATAGAAATCAGTCATTAATAAATAAATTTAAGAATATTTGAGGAGTTGAATTATTATGATTTATCCCCCGATGTCTTCTTTATTGGAGAAGGTTGACAGCCGATATACGTTAGCCATTTTAATAGCTAAACGTGCCCGCATGCTGACCAATGGAGCACAGAAGCTTACGGACTATAATACCGACAAGGCTGTGACCCTTGCCATACATGAAATAAATGAGGGAAATATAACTTATCACAAGGTCAAAAAACCTCAGCTAACACATGAGAATATGGTTGAGGCTTCACTAAACAGTATCGAGGATCAAGCTTAGCAAATTAATAGTAACATACAGGAGGAATAATAGATGCAGTTTGAAAAAACCATGGACAAAGTGGTCGCGCTGTGTAAAAACCGTGGCTTTATTTTTCAGGGGTCAGAGATTTATGACGGGCTTGCCAACACTTGGGATTATGGTCCGTTAGGTGTTGAGTTTAAAAATAATGTTAAAAAAGCCTGGTGGAAAAAGTTTATTCAGGAAAGCCCTTATAATGTAGGGGTTGATTGTGCTATCCTGATGAATCCGCAAGTTTGGGTGGCTTCCGGTCATGTAGGAGGATTTTCAGATCCTCGTGTTGATTGTAAACAGTGTAAAACAAGACATAGAGCAGATAAAATTATTGAAGATTTTAACATAGAGAATAATATTGAAATGGCTGTGGACGGTCTGCCAAATGATGTAATGACAGCCTATATGAAAGAAAAAAATATTCCGTGTCCTAATTGCGGTTCACATGATTTTACCGATATAAGAAAATTCAATCTTATGTTTAAAACCTTCCAGGGCGTTACCGAGGATTCTAAGAATGAGATATATCTGAGACCTGAAACAGCTCAGGGTATATTTGTCAATTTTAAGAATGTTCAAAGAACAACCCGTAAGAAAATACCCTTTGGCATAGGCCAAATAGGTAAATCATTCAGAAACGAAATCACTCCCGGCAATTTCACATTTAGAACAAGAGAGTTTGAACAAATGGAACTGGAATTCTTCTGTGAACCCGGGACCGATCTGGAATGGTTCCATTACTGGAAGGATTTTTGTAAAAACTGGTTGATTAGTCTTGGCATGAAAGAAGAAAATATAAGGATGCGTGATCATTCGAAGGAAGAACTGTCTCATTACAGCAAGGCTACCACTGACATAGAGTTCAAATTTCCATTTGGATGGGGCGAGCTTTGGGGTATTGCCGATCGTACAGATTTTGACTTAAAGCAGCATATGGAGCATGCAAAAGAGGATTTATCATACTTTGATCCTATAAAAAATGAAAAGTATATCCCATATTGTGTTGAGCCGTCATTAGGAGCCGACCGCGTCACTTTGGCCTTTTTATGTGACGCCTATGATGAAGAAGAAGTGTCTGAAGGTGATGTGAGAACCGTATTGAGATTACATCCATACCTTGCACCTGTGAAAGCTGCAGTACTACCTCTGTCGAAAAAACTCTCCGATCAGGCTTTCAAAATTTATGAATCTCTCAGCAAGGAATTTGTATGTGAGTTTGATGATGCCGGTTCAATTGGAAAGCGCTATAGAAGACAGGACGAAATCGGCACACCATATTGTATTACTTTTGACTTTGATTCTTTAGAAGATGATTGCATCACAGTACGTGAACGTGATACAATGCAACAGGTAAGAATACCAATTAAAGAATTAAACGGATTTTTAAAGGATAAGATATTATTCTAGTTACAGGAAAGCAAGAATTGCTTTTATTATAAAATCAGGAGGTAGTATAAATGGCGAAATACGTATATCTCTTCAGTGAAGGAAATGCTTCAATGAGGAATTTGCTTGGTGGAAAGGGTGCTAATCTGGCTGAGATGACAGGCCTTGGGTTGCCGGTTCCAAGAGGTTTTACAGTCACAACCGAGGCTTGCACAAGGTATTATCAAGATGGACAGAAAATTTCTAAGGATATTGAAGAAGAAATTTATCAATATCTTATCAAAATGGAGCAGATAGTAGAAAAACAGTTTGGTAATCCTGAAAATCCGTTACTTGTATCGGTTCGTTCAGGTTCAAGAGCATCAATGCCGGGTATGATGGATACAATCCTTAATCTCGGTCTTAATGACGTTGTTGTAGAGGGACTTGCAAAGCTTACAAATAATCCAAGATTCGCATATGACAGCTATAGAAGATTTATACACATGTTCAGCGATGTTGTTATGGGTATTGAAAAGAATAAGTTTGAACACCTGTTGCAGACAATGAAGAATAATAAAGGTGTTAAGCTGGATACCGACCTGAATGCCGACGATTTAAAAAATCTTGTTGTGCAGTACAAAGACCTTTACAAAAAAGAAATGGGCAAAGATTTCCCTCAGAACCCGAGAGAACAGCTCATGGAAGCAGTCAAGGCAGTATTCCGCTCATGGGATAATCCTCGTGCTATTTACTATCGTCGTATGAATGATATTCCAAGTGACTGGGGCACCGCTGTAAACGTACAGGAAATGGTTTACGGTAATATGGGCGAGGATTCAGGTACAGGAGTTGCGTTTACCCGTAATCCTTCGACCGGGGAGAAGAAGCTCTACGGAGAATTCCTAATGAATGCTCAGGGCGAGGATGTTGTTGCAGGTATCCGTACCCCTCAATCTATTGACCAGCTTAAGGATACAAACCCCGAAGCATATGACCAGTTTGTAAAAATAGCACATACCCTTGAAAATCACTATCGTGACATGCAGGATATGGAGTTTACAATTGAACGTGGTAAATTATTCATGCTTCAGACCAGAAATGGTAAACGTACTGCTCAGGCTGCACTGAAAATAGCTGTAGATTTGGTCAGCGAAGGTATGATTACCAAGGAAGAAGCTATATTGAAAGTAGACCCCAAGCAGCTTGATTCACTGCTCCACCCGAATTTCGAGGCAAAAACATTAAAAGCTGCAAAGCCTATAGCAAAAGGTCTTCCCGCTTCTCCAGGTGCGGCAACCGGAAAAGTTTACTTTACAGCAGAGGATGCTACGGCCGCATTTGCCAACGGAGAAAAAATGATAATTCTTGTACGTGTAGAGACTTCTCCGGAAGACATTGAAGGCATGCATGTTTCTCAGGGATTCCTGACCGCCCGCGGTGGAATGACCTCCCACGCAGCCGTTGTTGCCCGTGGCATGGGAAGATGCTGTGTAGCCGGTTGTGGTGAGCTGAGAATTGATGAAGCCGGTAAGAAATTTACAGATGCGGCCGGAAATGTTTATAGAGAAGGTGACTGGATTTCTCTTGACGGTTCTACCGGTAACGTTTATGCAGGTCAATTGCCTACAGTTGCTCCTGAACTTACAGGCGATTTTGGAAAGTTTATGGCATGGGCAGACGAAATTAGAATGTTGAAGGTAAGAACAAATGCCGATACCCCTGCAGATGCAGCTCAAGCATTTAACTTCGGCGCTGAAGGAATCGGGCTGTGCCGTACCGAGCACATGTTCTTTGAAGGCGAAAGAATTAAGGCAATGCGTGAAATGATAGTTTCCCGTACAGAGGAACAAAGAAGAAAGGCTCTTGATAAATTGCTTCCAATGCAAAGAAAAGATTTTGAGGGACTTTTCCGTGAAATGAAGGGTCATCCTGTTACCATTCGCTATTTAGATCCTCCTCTACATGAATTCTTGCCTCAGGCTGATGGTGACATCAGAAATCTGGCTGACGATATGGGTATGAGCTATGACGATCTTAAGGCTATTGTGGAAAGCTTACACGAGTTTAATCCTATGATGGGTCACCGTGGATGCCGTCTGGCTGTATCATATCCTGAAATTGCGGAAATGCAGACCAGAGCTGTTATAGAGGCTGCTATTAATGTAAATAAGGAAGGTATGAGTGTTGTTCCGGAAATTATGATTCCTCTTGTAGGAGATGTTAAGGAATTACAGTATGTTAAAGATGTTGTTGTAAAAACTGCTGATGAAATAATCGAAAAAGCCGGAGTTGACCTTAAGTACATGGTGGGAACCATGCTTGAGATTCCCAGAGCTGCTTTAACAGCTGACGAAATTGCTAAAGAAGCAGAATTCTTCTCTTTCGGAACCAATGACCTTACACAGATGACTTTCGGATTCTCACGTGACGATGCTGGTAACTTCCTCGAAGATTACTATGCAAAGAAAATTTATGAATCTGATCCTTTTGCCAAACTTGATCAAACAGGTGTTGGTAAATTAGTTGAAATGGCAGTTAAATTAGGGAAGAAGACTCGTCCTGATATCAAACTGGGTATCTGCGGTGAGCACGGTGGAGAGCCTTCATCAGTTGAATTCTGCCACAGAGTGGGATTGAATTATGTATCCTGTTCACCATTCCGTGTGCCGATTGCCCGTCTGGCAGCAGCACAGGCTCAGGTTAATAACCCTAGAAAATAAAGAACAAAAATTATAAACAAAAAAAGCTAATCAGGGCATTATCTCTTAATATAGTAAGGATAATGCCCTGTTTTATATGTTTTTCCTTGTGTGTAATTTTTTAATTATTTACTAAGTGAATTCTAATGTTTCTCCTTATATTTATTAA